>CAYOCZ010000545.1:0-2257 GCA_964402475.1 uncultured bacterium
GGGACGTTCAAGTCCATCGGTCTCTGCTTCGGAGCCGGGGTCGAGTTCGCGAAGTTCAAGTTCGACCTGAGCCTGGACCAGTTGATCTACGACTTCCCAACCTCCAACTACAAGTTCTCCTTTTCATACCAGTTCTAGCCCAAGTTGATTCCTGTCCCATCGCACGCAACCGGACGGGTCCGTGTCTAATCTGACGGTCGTCGGCGCGCAGTGGGGCGATGAAGGCAAGGGCAAGGTGGTCGACTATCTTGCTCGGAGCGCGGGCACGGTGGTCCGCTTCCAGGGCGGGCCCAACGCCGGACACACGGTTTGCGTGGAGCGGAGCACGTTCACGTTTCACCAGATTCCGTGCGGAATTCTGAATCCCAAGGCCACGTGCATAATCGGGTGCGGTTGCGTCATTGACCCGTACGTGTTCGAAAGCGAGTTGGCAATGCTGCGCAAGAAGAAAGTGCCGCTCGGTCAGCGGTTGGTGGTCGACTACCGCGCGCAGATGATTCTTCCGTATCATCAGCAACTCGACCGGCTGCGGGACGAGCAGTCGGCGAAGCAACGCATCGGCACCACGGGTCGGGGAATCGGCCCGGCCTACGCGGACAAGGTGAACCGCGCCGGCATCCGGGCCGGGGACCTGCTTTCGGAAGAGGTCTTCAATGACAAGCTGAAGCACAACCTGGCTGCGGCCAACTTCCTGCTGATGGACCGATACAAGGCCGATCCGATTCCGTTCAAGGCCACCGCGCACGAATACTGGCAGGCTACTCGCCGAATCGCCAAGATGGTCGGCGACGGCAGCCGGATGCTCGAGGACGCGCTCCGGCGCGGCAAGCGGGTCCTGTTCGAAGGCGCGCAGGGGATGCACCTTGATATCGACCTCGGCACGTATCCCTATGTCACGTCGTCGTCAACCTGGGCCGGCGGGGTCGCGCCGGGGACCGGCATCAGCCCGGTCTGGCTCGAAGAGGTCGTGGGCGCCGCCAAGGCGTACACGACGCGGGTCGGGTTCGGGCCTTTCCCGACCGAGATGAACGATGCCGAGTCTGAGAACCTGAGGAAGCTCGGAAGCGAGTACGGAGCCACGACCGGCCGGCCGAGGAGGTGCGGCTGGTTTGACGCGCCGGTTGTCCGGGCCTCGGTGCGCCACAACAAGCTGCAGGCCCTTGTCATCACCAAGCTCGACGTGCTCGATTCGCTGGATGAGATCAAGGTCTGCCGTGCGTACCGACTGGACGGCCGGGAAGTCAACGAGTTCGACCCGTTCCATGCCGCTGAGTTTGAACCAATCTATGAGACGATGCCGGGCTGGCGCGAGAGGACTTCCGGTTGCCGGAGGTTTGCCGGACTGCCGGTCCGGGCTCGGCGCTACCTGGCCAGGCTCGAAGAGCTGTGCGAATGCCCGATTGCGATGGTATCGGTCGGCCCCGAGCGAAACCAGACCATCCTGTTCAAATCCAGAAAACTGAAGTGGCTAAGATCGAGCTGATGCGCCGGGTGCTGGCGAGCAACGATGCGCTCGCCGCAGCCCAGCGCAAGGAACTCGACCGGCACGGAGTGCTCGGCATCAATATCATGTCCGGGCCCGGGGCGGGCAAGACCAGCCTGGTTGAGAGAACCGCCGAGGCGCTCAGCCGCAAGTACCGGATGCAGGTGATCGAAGGCGACATCCAGAGCGACCTCGACGCCCGCCGGGTCACGGCCAAGGGTGTTCGCTGCGTTCAGATAAACACCCAGGGCGCGTGTCACCTCGACGGGCTGATGCTCGGTCCGGCCATGGCGGAGATCGACTTCGGCAAACTCGACCTGTTGATAATCGAGAACGTCGGCAACCTCGTCTGCCCGGCGGAGTTCGTCCTGCCGGTCCACTACAACGTCACGGTCATCTCGACACCGGAAGGCAGCGACAAGCCGGTCAAGTATCCCCTGATGTTCTTCAAGTCCGACGTTCTCATCATCAACAAGATTGACCTGCTGCCGCACGTTGATTTCGACCTGCCCGCGCTCAAGAAGGCGGTGCGGAAGCTCAAGCCCGGCATAGCCTTCATCGAGATGTCGGCAAAGACCGGCGACGGCGTCGACAAATGGGTGGCGTGGCTCGAGCAGAAGCTCCGCGCCCGCCGCAAGAGCCGGTAGGACCGGCTCGCTTACTTCCCTTCCAACCCAAGCCACCAAGCTCCGTCTGACCTAAGACTAACTGCCGCGTCGAACGCTCGTCGCAGAGCTCATCCGCAAGGAGCAGGCACAGCCGACTGCCAACCGA
>CAYOCZ010000546.1:0-2256 GCA_964402475.1 uncultured bacterium
CGGCGCATCCGGCTGCCGCGCCTCAGCCTGCTGCTTTGTTTCCCCGGGTACGCGGTTCCCACCGCCTGGGCATACGCCGAGCTTGACCACCTGCGCGCAGCCGGGCTTGGTTTGACACGGCCGGTCATTTCTCCTAAGATACTGCGCGCCGGATTAAGGCGCAACGAACCGGATACGGTCGCCGCACAACTCAGCAACAGCTTCGAGCCCGCGGTCTTCAGGCGGCATCCCGCGCTCGGCCGTGCCAAGGAACTTTTGCTCCGGCAGGGCGCGCTGGCAGCTTCACTTTCCGGTTCCGGCAGTACGGTCTATGGCCTGGTTCGAACGAAAGGCTGGAAAGACCCGATGGCCGCCCTGGCCCGGAGTGGATTCCGCTGCTTCAAAACCAGCACCCAATAGACCAATGCCGAACGGCGAACGCCGGATTGCCGAACCGCTGAAGTCCGTTCAGGCATTCGACATTCGGATTTGGCCTCTGCGGCCCTTGTCGGACAGTTCAGGATTCGTGATTTTCAAGGTTGGGGCGTCGTTCAACTGGCAGGACCCAGGACTTTGGATCCTGTTATGAAGGTTCGAGTCCTTCCGCCCCAGCGTGAGGTCGGTGCGCGAGCGAGGTAACATGCAAGGTGAGCCCAAAATCTTCCACGGCCGGGCCAACATGCCCCTGGCCCTGAGTATCTGCGAGCACCTCGACGTCGAGCCCGGCGCGGCCGAGGTGAGAACGTTTGCGGACGGCGAGATCCGCATCAACATCATGGAGAGCGTACGCGGCAGCGACGCCTTCGTCATCCAGTCCACCCAGCCGCCGGCCGACAACCTGCTGGAATTGCTGCTGATGATCGACGCGCTCCGTCGCGCGTCGGCTGAGCGGATTACAGCAGTCATCCCCTACTTCGGCTACGCGCGCCAGGACCGCAAGGACAAGCCCCGCGTGCCCGTCTCGGCCAAGCTCGTCGCCAACCTGATTGAACGGGCCGGCGCCGACCGGGTGCTGACGATGGAGTTACACGCCGAGCAAATCCAGGGCTTCTTCGACATACCGGTCGACCACCTTTACTCGACCCCGGTCCTGGTCGACTTCTTCCTCAAGCGCGGGGTCGACGGTTGCACCGTGGTCGCACCCGACACCGGCCGGGCCAACCGGGCCCGCGGTTTCGCCCAGCGGCTGATGGAAAAGATGCCCCTGGCGGTCATCGACAAGCGTCGTCCCGAGCCCAACAAGGCGGTGGTGATGAACGTGGTCGGCGAGGTTGAAGGGCTTGATGCGATAGTCTTCGACGATATGGTCGACACCGGTAAGACACTGATACTTGCCGCCCGTGCCCTGCTGAAGCACGGCGCCCGGTCGGTTATGGCCGTGGCCACCCATGGCGTCTTCTCCGGCGACGCGGTGAAGAAAATCCAGGCATCGCCGCTGGACGAGATGATCATCACCGACACGCTGCCGCTGCCGCGCAAGAAACAAGTCCGCAAGATTCGAGTACTGCCCGTCGCTTCGCTGTTCGCGGACACAATCCTCCGCACGCACCGCAGCGAGTCGGTCAGCTCACTATTCATGTAGAGGAGAATATGGCATACACAGTCAAAGCAACCCAACGCACCGACACCGGCAAGGGCAAGGTCGGCCGGCTCCGCCGCAACGGAACGCTGCCGGCGGTCATGTACGGGCACGGCGAGCCGTCGCTGATGCTCGCGATGTCGACCCACGAATTCGACCGGCTGCTCGACCAGATCAAGGGCCACAGCCCGATTGTCGACGTCGAAGTCGACGGCCAGCCCGCGCAGAAGTGCGTCATCAAGACGCTCCAGCGCAACCCGATGACCGGCGGACTGCTGCACGTCGATTTCCAGAAGGTCCATCCCGGCGAGAAGATAACGATGAACGTACCGGTTATCGCCAACGGTTCCGCCGAGGGGGTAAAGCAGGGCGGCATGCTCGATCACGTCCTGAGGACCGTGCCGGTCCGTGCCGCGATTGACGCGATTCCCGAGCACTTCGAAATCGACGTCACCAATCTCAAGATCGGCCACAGCATCCACATCTCGGACCTGGGCCGCACCGACCTCGAGTACACGCTGCCCCTCGAATCGCCGATTGTCGCCGTGCTCACACCACGGAAGCTGACCGAGGAGCCGACCGCGGCAGAGGCTGCGGTAGCGGCAGAGGCCGGCCCGACGCAACCCGAGGTCATCACGGAGAAGAAGCCGACTGAAGAAGAAGCCGGCGCCGAGGATGAGAAGGGTAAAGACAAGGGC
>CAYOCZ010000547.1:0-2255 GCA_964402475.1 uncultured bacterium
TAGACGCCTGGAACCCTCGAATCCCAGACCCCTTCCTTTCGCACTCCTGCATTCTAGCTTCTAGGCTCTGCCTTCTGACTTCGCCTGCCCCGTCACTTGACCCCTAGAACCCTTCTTTAGCCAATCCAAAATCTCAAATCCAGAATGCGTTGCACATTCGACCCCCAGTTTCTATCCGCTGCTGCTACCGGCAAACCGGGACCTCGCGGTACGTCGCCGCGCGCGAGCGCCTCGTCCTGCCGGTCGCGGATGGCCAGGATGTGCGGGTCGGTCTCAGGGGAAGAAACGGGCCCGACCTGGGCCGCAGCCGACAAGGCGGGCATCCGGGAAAGCTCCTTCGCCGGGACGAGCCCGGCGGCGAGCAAGAGCACGACCGCCGGCACGAATAGCTTCACATGTACCGCCTCAATCAGGCTGCCGGTCTGCGGCCGGCGTCCTCCTGCGTGACGCGGGTCACGAACCGGAACAGCGACGTTCTAGACTCGGGTGGAAGATTGTCAACGACCTGGCTGCCGGGAACCACACAATTCTGCATTCTGATCTCTGACTTCTGATCTCCCCCTTGTCCGAACTCCGCCTCAGGTCCTTCCCGTCCGTCAATCTAAAATCTGAAATCTACAATCCGAAATGGCATTGCGTCAGGAACCGCCTGTTGTGTCGCCGCGACTTCACCGGGGACGAACGGAACAGCGGACAGTTGCGCCCGCGGCGCTATGGTTTGCCGCCCGTGTCCGGCATCCGTTCCCAGTCCTCGACTGCCTTCCCGTACACGATCTGCACGAACCGCCGGTCGAACTCGTTCTCCTCGACGAGCATGCGGTCCAGTTCTGCGGCGGTGAAATAGCTCATCACGGGCCGGAAGAACTCCTGTTCCTCCTTCGCGATGTGTTTCGGGTAGAACTCGGCGAACATGTGAAGACAGGCGGCGATGTCGGCATGCGCGCTGGCTTCGCCGGCAGCGTAGCGGTTCCTCGCCTCGACCAGCCGCTCGGTGGTCGTGCGCGCGAAGACGTGCTCGGCAACCAGTTCGTCCAGCACCCGCCGGTGCTCCGCCGACAACGGCTTACGCGCCAGTTCGCGGAACAGGATGCCCTCCTCTTTGGCGTGGTGACAGCGGTCGGCATAGGTACGCAGGAACTCGACCGCGCCGTCGATGAAACTCACGTCGGCGGTCCCGATCGACTCCATATCGGCGACCCGCCACCGCATCACTGCAATCATCCGTTCGGCGAGTCGGTGCTCGGCAATCAGCGGCGCAATGGGCAGAGACGATTCATTCATATGTTCTCCTTGGCGGGCCGGCGCCGGCCCACGGGCAAGCCGGTGCGTATCACGTCTCAGTTGTTCCCGCATAAATCGGTGCATCACATTATCCTCAATCCGGAGACACAACTCAAGTCGCAGTGATGGCACAACAACAAGCGGCGCAGCCACACGTACGGCTCCGCCGCTTGTGGCCTGAAGCTTGGCGCTTGCGACTGGCGGCTTCCGCCGCGCCTCCCTAGTCCAAGATCTGCAATCTCAAATCTAGGATAACGGGGACGCTACCCATTTTCGAGCCGTCCCGGCGCGACACCCCAGATTCTGGATACACGCGGCTGCGCCGCGAGTTTGCTGTTCCCAATTCGCAGTCTGCGGGGCGGCGCGACGGCGCCGGGGTTAGCGCTGTTTCTTTCGGTCCCGTTCGGCGCGGGCTTTGGCTTCTGCCTCCAGCCGGGCGCGCCGCTCGGCGAGCTTGCGTTCCTGCTCTTCGAATCCCTTGCGGGCCTCCGCCGCCCGGGCTTTGGCCCCGGCCTGCTCCTGCGCCCGCTTGCGTTCGGCCTCGGCGCGGGCCTTGGCCTTGGCCTGCAACTGGGCGCGGTGCTCGGCGAGTCTGCGTTCATCTTCGGCGCGGGCCTTGGCTTCGGCTTCCTCTTTGGCGCGCAGTTCGGCCAACTTCCGCTCCGCTTCGGCGCGGGCCTTGGCCTTGGCCTCCTCCTTGGCCCGGTGCTCGGCGAGCCTGCGCTCCGCTGCCTCGAGCTCCCGGCCTTCTTCTTCGGCGCGGGCCTCGGCCTCGGCTTCCTCTTTGGCCTGCTGTTCGGCGAGCTTGCGTTCTTCTTCAGCTTGGGCCTTGGCCTCGGCCTGGAGCCGGGCGCGCTGCTCGGCAAGCTCGCGTTCCTCTTCCTCGATGCGCTTGCGCTCCGCCTCCGCCCGGGCCCTAGCCTCGGCTTCCTCCCGGGCGCGCTGTTCTTCTTCGCGCTTCCGGCGTTCCTCTT
>CAYOCZ010000548.1:0-2249 GCA_964402475.1 uncultured bacterium
ACGCCTGAACTAATATCCGGCGTATGCAGTCGGATGGCCGCGCGGCCTTGACGGAAGCGAGATAATGTGTCCCCAGAATCCCCCGAGACCCCTCTTGAACGAACGCGAGCGTCCTGACACGCCCGCAACTATTGAGCCGGGACCGTCCAAATCGCCCGCTGACGACCTACAAGCGAAGAAGTGGGCCGAACTGGTCGTGAAGGAGGTCGGCGGAGGAAAGAGACTTCGCGAGATAATCGAAGCGGAAAAGCAGGAGGACGCGGGGCTCTGGGCACTCTGTCCATTCACGGTAGGGCGGATACTGCGAGCGCATCTCTACGTGGAGTACTTTCTGGATAAGGCGCTTGCGCGTGCCAACCCACGGCTCGGGTCTCTGTCCGAAGCACGGCTCACTTGCGCGCAGAAACTCGCTCTTCTAGACACAAAGGGGGACCCGATCCTCACCTCACTCATACCAGGTTTGACGCAGTTGAACAGGATCAGGAACAGGTTAGCCCATTCACCGAAGGAAGGCCTGAGCGACGAGGACATCTCAGTATTCAAGGGAATACCGCTGTTCAGGGGTCTTCGACAGGCCAACGCGATGGCCACCGGTACAAAGCCCGACGATTCCTCGGTCGCCATAGTCGAGGACTTCGCCCGCCATGCGGGAGGCTTCTTGCGGCTGAGCTACAGCGACCTCGGTGCTGCGATCGGCCGCGTCAAGGCAATCCAGAGCGCCGCCCAACCTGATTCTGCCTGACAGCCTAATGCCCAAGACCAGCCGTTGGCACCCGGTCATGCTGCCTGACGACTATCTCAGGAAGCTGAAGCAGGACCTCAGCGAGGTCGAGGCTGAGACTCGCTACGAGTCCATTCCTGACGACGACCCTCCGCCCGACGGCGAAGAAGGTCGCCGCTCATGACAGGGCATGAGATGAATTCGGATTCGCACAACAAGACCCAATACTCACGCATCCTGACTCCTCCTATGGCCTGTGACGATATCTCGATACCGACCCCGCATGTCGTGAAGAAGGCTATGGCCGAGCTTCACAATCCCCAGCCACATGATGGGTACCACCTCGCTCTGCGTGACCCGAGCCCAGAGGGAATGGCCAAGGCCGAACGCAAGCTTACCAAAGACGTAGCACTCAGGTCTGCCCTATACGCAATGGCCGGGCAGACGAAACCAGCAAGCGACTGGTATGATGACTCGGCGATGGCAGCAACAGTCGAACTGCACGTCCGCTATCTACTGTCGGAATGCGCACACAGGGTCATGCAGCCGGCTTTTGAGCGGAATGCCCTGGCGGCGCCCGCGAGGTTGAGGAAATTACTCCCACGTTCACTGGGCGAGCGTACGAGGTTCTTGGATACTGAAGGGCGGCTCTGGGGGAACGTACTCAAGTACCTGGAACCTATCTGCCATGACCTCGCTGCCCACAAGCGCGGCCACAGCTGTATGTACGTCTCCGCACTCAACGATACGGCCTGGGGGTTCTACATGCTCGCCCTGGCAGCGCGCTGTCACAGTGAAGTGCTGCTGTCCCCCGGTGAGGTTGTCAAGTCGACAGAGGTGTTGCTCGGGTACGACGACGTCCGTTCGGAAGGCAAGGCACGCCTCGCTATCATCAGGGGCATCTTCGCCCTGTACAAACCAACCGTCGACGTGCCCGTTCTGGCCTGCTGCACTGGCACTAGCACCCCGCTTGCAGAACGCGTGGACGAGATACTCGAGGATGCGTACCTACTTGAGGCCTCTCACATTCGGCGGTTTCTCGGACTGGAATCCAATGTGGCGAGCATACACAGGCATCTCCGCCAAGTCCTGACGTTCATCACAAAGCACAGGAAATGGGCAACTGGCGTAGTTGCGCTGAGTTCCCAGGCTGCCGCCATCGTGGACCCTCGCGCTGCCGTGCTGGGCAAACTGGCCGACCTTGTACCTGACCTCGGGCGGGACCCCTCAGCCCCGGTGCTGTTCGAGCCAAAGAACGAGCTGCTCGGTCTCGGCGGGTTTCTTATTGAGTCAAGACGTGACGCGAAAGGACCGGGGTGGTCTTGCACGATAGCTGGCGCATTTGCCGAGAGGGTACGTCGCTTCGTCCCTAGTTCGTGCGGATGTCTAGAGTCCTCCACGGCGACGCGCTAGCTCAATGGAACTAGGGACAGGCACCCCATTTCGGGAAGCTTCGGGACATCTTGGCAGATTCCGCCCGCCGGTGCCGGAACCCGGCCGCGACCGAGCCGACCTCGGCCCAGCGCGG
>CAYOCZ010000549.1:0-2245 GCA_964402475.1 uncultured bacterium
CCACTGGAACATCACGCCGCTGCTCCGCGCCATGAAGAAGGCCCCCGCACTGCCCGCGTTCGCCCTTGCAGGCGGCATCGCAGGTCGTATCGGGGGCGGTATGAAGGGCATGCTGCTTGGCGCGGCAGGCGCCGCCGTAGCCACCTTGGTCGCGGGCCTGGGGCGCAAGAACCTGGGCGAGGCCAAGATGGCGCTGCCGGAGACCATCATGGGCCTGCCCGTGGGCGCGCTGATCCCGGCCAACACGGGGCAGGAAGGCAGCATGCCGACCACGCAACAGCGCCAGCACTACGCCAGGGGCGGCAAGCAGGGCTGGGAAGTGGCCCGCTGGTTCGAGAACCCGATGGGCAGTTTCCTGTCCAAGATGTCCCTGCCCATGCAGAAGTTCATGGAAGGGGTTCTCGGGGTCAACGCGTCCTCGGGCTTCGCGATGCCGTTCAAGGACCTGTCGTTCTGGGAACGCTGGGCCTCGCTCGATGGCGAGAAGTCCGCGTTTCTGAACGTGGGCAAGGCGTGGCTGCCGTTCTCATACCAGGGGACCATGCGCAATCCCGAAGCCGGGGTGCTCCCCGCGATCCTCGCGATCAGCAAGGGCGCGAGCAAGACCACGGCGGTCAAGCAGATGGCGACTATGTTCTCGGAGTGGGCCGACGCCGACGGCTACGCGGCGATGATGAAGGCCAACCCGGACTCTTGGACCGATCTGCGCCGCATGGCCGTCGAGTGGCTCAACGCCCTTCGGCTCAACGGGTACGACGCCGAGACGGAGCTCAAGAACGCCGTGGCGCTGGCGGTCCGGCCCCTGTACGAGGACGTCCACAGGGCCCTGCCGCAGTTCCCGTCGGGCAAGGGTAATCTCCGGGCCATGGAGAAGGCGGCGCGGGGGCTCTACAGGCTTAATCTCGTGTACGCCAACCTGCTCAAGTCGGTCAAGATGCGGGACAAGAACCGGCACATCAAGCGCACCGGGGACTTCCTCGACAAGTCGAACGCCATGCTGCGTGAGTCCCTCGAGAACCCTCACGGGATCCGGACGGACTCCCGGCTCGACGCTTCCGCGGACCTGGGCGGCGACGTGACGGGGTTCCTGGCGACGGATGAAGTGCCTGAAACGGTGCTTGGGTACCGGGTGCTGCGGACCGATGAGCTGAGCGAGAGCGCTCTGGAATTCTTCACTAAACATCCCGATATCGCAGGGTTCTTCGAGAAAGGCGGCAAGTAATATGCCCGGACAGATCTTTTTGAATCCCGAGATTTTTAACGACAAGCGGGATGCTATGGCGACAGCGTGGAATGAAGCGCTGCGCCTCGTTCAAGAGGACGCCAAGTTCACCCCTGTCTTCGAGGTCACCCCCGAGCAGAAGGCTTTCTTCAAGGACACGGCATACGCCACGAACTCGCTGGCGCTCAAGCGCACGATCGTCTCCCGCATCGCAACCCACGACACGTCGGTTTCCCCGACAGAGGAGCAGGAAATGGAGACTATCAGACTGCTGGCGCTGGTCATGGAGATGATCGGCCCCAAGCACCAGGATTACCCGGTCGTCCAGAAGATGTCCGAGAGCGTGCAGGCCGGGAACGCCAGAGGCGAAATCCGGGCGGCTCCGGCCGCGCAGGCTGGCGTTTCGCAGGAGCCCCCTGCCGATGGCGCCTTGGGGCCGCCCCCACCCGAGGATGTCGCTACGCAGGCCGCGGCGGCGGGCGGTGACGTGCGGCATGATTACACCGAGACCATCAAGTACGCACTGTCGGTGCTGCCCTTGAACGAAGGGTTTTTACCGGTGGCGGAACAACGCCCGGAGGACACCCCGCGCAAGGACGGATCGCGCCCCTGGACCGTGGGGTACGGCATCACGGAATTGGCCGACGGCACCAGAATCAAGGAGGGCGACACCATGGACGAGCGCACGGCGTCCACTCGCGCCGAGGAGATCATGGTCAAGAGACTGTTCCCCGTGGCCGAGAAGAACGTATCGGGCTGGTTCGGGTTGGATCCCCGGCTGCAAGCGGCGATGACGGACACCGCCTATAACGTCGGGCCACGGTACTTCCAGGACATTCCCGAAGGTTCGCCGAAGATGCTCAAGCGCTTTCGGAAAGGCGAGGACCCCGCCACGGTGATCTCCGAAGAGAACAAAACGTGGAAAAGGGCCAACGGGATAGTGCTACCGGGGCTGGTCAGCCGAAGGAAATACGTCGATGACGTACTTATTGCCCCGACAAGGTTGCCGAAGAAGTAACGCAG
>CAYOCZ010000550.1:0-2243 GCA_964402475.1 uncultured bacterium
TCCGGCGCCGTCCCTGGACCGTGAGCTTTGCCAAGCCCGCCCACGGATACTGCTGCCATGCTACAGCGGCATTTCGGGCGGCTTGGCGCTCCTTCTTCGTCGTTTCAGCCCAGTCTTGAATGTTCGGAGAGCTTTCCAGAGTGCGAAGTGCGTGGCTTCAAGGAGTGCCCGCTGGTCATCTGGCGGAAGAGCACCGAGGAACAGGCGCGTCCTTTCGAAAGGGTTACGCGCCAGGTCCAGAGACTCATCGAGGTTTGCCGCACGCAGGCCGGCAGGAAGCGCTGACTGGACGATTCCGGAAGGTCGACCGGCGCTGCGCAGCATGAAGCCCGCAATCGCCACGAAGTAGAAGGGCCACTGCACGGCCAGCGCGATGAAGAAGGCACCGGGTCCCTCCGATCCCTGGACGGAGACAGGCGCCAGCGCGAGGACGAGGATCATGGCGCCGAGCAGCGCCAGCGCCCCAACGATGCTCGCGGGAGAGTAGACCAGCCACTCCGGATTCGGCCGCAGTTCCACGCGGCCCCAGCCTGCCTCGCGCAGCCCGCGTGCGAGTGAGACTAGACACTCCTCGGGCGGCTCCGAACCGAATTCCGCCAGCTCATCTCGGCTCACTCCGCGAACGTGAAACAGCTTCGGCACCGACTCAAGATTCCCACTCACAGCGGTCAGGAGCTTCCTCCTTGCTTCGTCGATGTGGCGTACGGCGAATTCGTCCGTTCGACTGGAGACGCGACTCTGGAAACTGGTGGACTGGGCCTCGGTGCCCATCTTCCAGAGGATACGGTTCAATTTGGTCAGTGGGTTGTCGGCGTTGAACCACACCCGGAGGCCCGGTCCAAGCTTCTCCAATTGCCGACGCAGACCCGCATAGGGGCCCAGGATCTGTCCGACCACGGTAGCCAGGAATATTCCTCCGAAGTAGGGCACCAGCTCAGCACCCCTGGCCATGCTTGGAGGCAGGAGTGTCTCGATTATCAAACCGAACGTGTTCGCGGCCACAGCAACCGCTACGGCCGCCACTGCCGGCCACAAGAGAAGCTTCTGCCACCCGGCTGCGGAGATTGCCTCGCCAAGGTCCCGGCTCCCTCGCCGTCTCCGGGAGTTCTTTGTCGGCATCCTAGCCGGTGACCAGCAATGTCACGACTCGGGGAAGGGCGAGAGTTGGGCGGGCGCCTGCAGCCATAGGTTACTATCATCCGAATCCGCCTCAGTGTCAAGCGGAAGACGGCTGGACAGCTCACGGCTGGCGGGCGAAGCCTATGGCGTCAGGCGTGAAGCGTCCAGCGTGCCAACAGCGCAGGGGACGTACTTTGATGAGGGCGCTGAGGATGACCCTGAATGCGGTCAGTGCGGCGCCGACGCCAGTAGTCGTTGACGTCCCAGCAACCGGCAAGGCAATTGACCGAGCGACCCGCCGAGCAACTCAGACCGCTGTTCTCCGAGCAACTGGGAGAGCAATGGCCAGAGCGACCGGGAGAGCAACGGGGACTGCGACTCGGGCCGCAACGGCCCGAGCAACCCGCAGAGCAACGGGGCGAGCCATCGCCCGAACGGACCGACGGAGCAACGGGCCGAACTGCGGGGAGAGCAACGGACAGGGCAACGGGGATAGTAACCGGAAGAACGACTCCGACGGCAACGGACACAGCAGGTGGGACGGCAATTGAGACGGCAACGGAGGGGATGAGGGAGGGGAGTTTCGGAAAGGTCGGATAGTCGCCTGTGAGGGCTGAACCTAGGACTCAGAGGCACCTGGCGGAAGGGCTACCAAAGTCCAGACTTCCGGTATCGGTAACAGTGTATGGCGTGCCACAGGCTGCTTGACCTAGGGCAGCATACTCCTAGAATCTGACCGTGACTGAGCAGACGGACAGATTCAAGCTGGTTGCGCCCTTCAAGCCATCCGGTGACCAGCCGGAGGCGATTGACCGGCTATGCGAGTTCCTCAAGAGCGAGGCGAAGTTCGCGACGCTGCTGGGCGTGACCGGGTCGGGCAAGACGTACACGATGGCGAACGTCATCGAGCGGCTGAACCGGCCGACCATCATCATGTCCCACAACAAGACCCTGGCCGCGCAGCTCTATGGCGAGTTCAAAGGGTTCTTCCCGGAGAACGCGGTCGAGTACTTCGTGTCGTACTACGACTACTACCAGCCCGAGGCGTACGTGCCCGAGCACGACCTGTACATCGAGAAGGACGCCTCAATCAACGAGGAGATCGAGCGGCTGCGGCTGCGGGC
>CAYOCZ010000551.1:0-2242 GCA_964402475.1 uncultured bacterium
CAGCCCCTATGCTCTCTGCTACAACCCGACCGACAACAAGGCCTACTGCGCGAACGCCGGTAGCGCCACCGTGACCGTGATTGACGGCGCGACCGACACCGTCATCGCGACCGTGGCCGCACACGCCGGGCCTGTCGCCCTGTGCCACAACCCGACCAACAATAAGGTCTACTGCGTGAACCGGGACGGCCGCAATGTGACCGTGATTGACGGCGCGACCAACGGCGTCGTCGCGACTGTGGCTGTAGACGTCAATCCTCGCGCCCTCTGCTACAACCCGACCAACAACAAGGTCTACTGCGTGAACTACTGGGACATCTACACCGTGACCGTGATTGACGGCGCGACCGACACCGTCATCGCGACCGTGCCTGTGGGCAGCAAGCCTTATGCCATCTGCTACAACCCTACCAACAACAAGGTCTATTGCACGAGCCAGGACAACGGCAATGTCTCGGTGATTGACGGCGCGACGAACGCAGTCATCGCGACCGTGGCTGTGGGCGGCTTCCCTTATGCCATCTGCTACGACCCGACCAACAACAAGGTCTACTGCGCGAACTACAACAGCGCCAACGTGACCGTGATTGACGGAGCGACGGATTCAGTCTGCGTCGTGGTCACGGTGGGTGCGGGGCCGCGTGCGTTCTGCCTGAATCCGGCGCAGAACCGCGTCTATGTGGCAAACTCCGCGAGTTCCAGCATATCGGTCATCCGCACTTCACCTCCCGGAATCGAGGAGAGCTTCGGTCTGAAGGGGCTGAACTTCGAACCGACGGCCACGGTGGTCCGTGGAGTGCTGTTCCTGCCGGAGGCGTCGGGCGTAGAGCGTGGGGCGTCATGCGTGTTGCTCGACGTCAGCGGCCGGAAGGTGCTGGACCTCGAGCCGGGCGCGAACGACGTGCGGGCGCTGGCGCCCGGGGTTTATTTCGTGAGGCCGGAGCCGTCAGCCGTCGGCCGTCAGCCGTCAGCCGTCACCAAGGTCGTGATTGCGAGATAGGGAGGTGCCGTGAGGCCGAAGCTGGACGCATTGCTCGCGCTCATCGTCCTTTCAGCCGCCTGCCTCGGCCAGTGGTCCGAACCCATCAGCGTCGGTGACAGCACTGGGTATCGCGAGGGCTTCCAGCTTGCTGCGGGCGCCGGCGACACATTGTGGGCGCTATACGAAACCGGTGATTCAACCGGAATGCACATGGTCTGTCACTGGAGCACTGGCGACTCGTGGTCGGACGCAACGAGACTCGCGACCGGCACATACTGGTGGTGGCCTTCAGCCGGCGTTGACCCACAGGGGCGCGTCTGGTGGTCATGGTCCTATGGAATTCCCTGGACTTTGAGCGATTCGTTTGGCATCTACGGTTGCGTGCATGATTCTCTAGGCTGGGGGCCGCCGCACCAATTGCTGTCATACTTCTGGATATGCACTCACAACTACACGGCGGACAGGCACGGGTACTGGTATATGGGGATCCATGCGGATTGCGGTTTCTCTCAACACTACAACTATACCATGTACAGCAGCCTCCGGGGCGATTCCTGGACTGAGCCGAGGATACTCGCGGCAGGCAATGACTCTTTGAACTATGGTCTACCATCGCTGGTGGTGAGGCCGGACGAGGGTTTCTGGGCAGTGTATTCGAGGAGAATCTACAGCACTCTGGATTGGGTAGTTGTCGACCGCATTATTCCTCCTGATTCGCAAGCCAACTGCCGTGTTCTGTACGATCTGGCCGGATGGACCGCAACGTGTGACTCGGCCGGCCAGATGTGGATTGTCTACGTTGATACGTTGGGAGCCATTCGCTCGATTACTATAGACGTTACAACTGAGCGACGCCGGCAGTTGGTGACGGACAACCATCGCTGGGTCGGACCGCAGGTCTGTACCGATGCCATGGGCTGGGTCTGGGCATTTTGGGCGCGGAGCGACACCACGCTTGTCGTGAGCTGCAACTGGGGCAACAACTGGTCAGAACCTGAGGTGGTCACGAGCAAGACTGGATACCCTGAGGATATTGTCTCCGACCAGCACGGTCGCGTCTACGTCGGGTTCTACGATGGGCACGGCAAGTACTGGACGAGCTACCGGACCTCGCGTCCCGGCGTTGGCAGCGACGGGGACGCGGGGCGGCCGGCGGTTGGGCGCGGGGCGTCGGTAGTCCGCGCCCTTCCGCGTGACTTCGTCACGTTCGACGCGATGGGGCGGAGGGTTGTGAACCCGAGGTCCGGGATTCTCTTTGTC
>CAYOCZ010000552.1:0-2230 GCA_964402475.1 uncultured bacterium
TGCGGCCGTATGCGAGAAGTCCTTGTCGGGTTACATTCGACAGGCTTGGGTCTGCGGCCACTATCCCGACCTGTCAATCATCGACACCGGCAAGCCGGGTCTTGGTGAAGTGATACCGCGACGAGGTCGAGTCTGAACATACTAGGGTGGACCGTAATGACCGCAAGCTTGGAGGTTGGATGATGGGTACACGCGTTTTCGTTGGGGATTTCCCGTCGAGCGCCACCGAAGACCAGCTCCGCCGGGTGCGTGCAACGCAAGGCGAAGTTGCGTCACTCAGCGTAGTGGGAGCCGAGTCCCCGGTTCGCTACCGGGGACTCGGGGGGTCGGACGTGCCGGCACTGGTTGAGCTTGAGCCAGTGGTATCGGAACCGCAGCGGGCCATGAAGCAGGCAACGGCCGCTTGGCCGGTGTGGGTGAACGGCACTCTGCCCGGGGTAATGGCGGGAAAGCGGCCGGCGCCAGAGCCGACCGGTCCGATCTGGGGCGCATTTCTCGGCAGGAGGGAAGCTTGAAGCCCCAAGAGGGAGGGCAAACCATGAGCTCCAACGACGACTTCTTGTACATTGCGACTGCACGCCAAACCCCAAGGTTCTGGAGAATCGGGAAATCACAAGCGCCGAACCACAAACAAACCCCGAGGCGGAAGGAAAACCCCAAGCGTCCGGCCCCAAGACAGAATCTGTGGGCCATCTCGGGCCCTGATGCCCTTCGCTAGTCTGGCGACGCTGGTCTAGCCTGGGGACGCCAGCCGTCTCTCTCGGCGGGCCGCGAGCACTAGGTCACAAACAGGCACCAATGAGGGAATTCAGCGACTCAGGGACACAAACAGCCCTCCTGGAAGCCGTGTGAAATGCGGGACACTGAAGCAGGGGCAAAGAGATTGACCAGATTCGGCCGGCGGCTGCTACAAGACACCGACGGGCAGGTTCTGCTGTTCGGGGCAGTCCTGGTCGTCGTGATTCTCGCTTTCGTGCTGGTGATACCGAACGGAACCCAGGTTGTGACTCAGAAGGTGCGCGCGCAGACCGCGGCTGACGTCGGCGCTTTCACCGGTTCGGTCTGGCTCGCCCGGGCGCTCAACCTGAACGCGAACATGAACATCGGCATCAAGGGCGTCTACACGTGGATGACCGTACTTACGATGGGCGAGGCCCTGGCGCAAGCGCTTTACAGCGACTCACTCGATCCGTCGGTAAGGCTAATGGGACAACAGATGACGCTGGCGCTATTCGGAAGCTCTGACCCGGTCACTGTTTCCTACACCGAGTATCCCGGTTCGATCCGGAAGCTCGATACGACCGCGCAGTGGCTCTACGCTCTGCAGGACAACATTGCCGAGAGCTTCCACGACGTAGCGGCCGCGTTGGGGACTGAGGAGGCCTGCCGGAACGCGGGCGCGTATCCCCCGTCTCAAACTGCCGGCGGTCGGGCGATAGTCCGGACCAACGACTCGATATCCCTGCTTGTCGCAGACTCCACCGGCGACAGCCTGATGTACAATGACCTGATTCAACTCGTGGCCGCTCTGGACACTATCCCGACCCTCGACCCGAACATCGGTCCCGCCACCGGGGTGATCACAATCGACCCGACCACCTACGACATCAAGGCCTACTACGGTGACAGCAGCAACTGGTGCGGGCTCAAACAACTCCTCATCGGTACGTTTCGCGTGACGCAGTGGTACGACCCCATCGTCCAAAAACCAGTACCGGGAGTAGCCCCTGAGTCTACGTACAAGTTCTTCAACGAGCACGTGCCCTCGCAGTACCTGCCCTATTCCGGGTATTCCGTGACTGGTCAACTCACCAAGTGGATTGATACGACGAGGAAGTCATGGTATGCCTATGGTAAGCAGGGGTATGCGACTCCCAAGCCGGGAGACACGGTGGTGATGCACATCCGGCATTGGAAGCTCTATAACGACCCGACGTGGCCGTCCGACACGGGTACCACTCCCGCTGATACGATACCGGGTGCCTATCCATACATTGACAGCGGATATGATATCATCTGGTCCGGTCCCGATCCCTACAGCACCGACTTCTACAGCGGCGCTGAGTCGACCACCGGCTACCTGGGCCCGAGAGTCCGGGTCCGCCGGGTCAATCCCGACCGCAAGTTCCACACGGTGTCCTATGTCTGGCGGCAGGGAGCCGACGCCGCACCCTACGGGCTGTGCCCGCCAATGGGCGGGATGCTCTTCCCGCGAGGCGCAGTCGCGGCA
>CAYOCZ010000553.1:0-2224 GCA_964402475.1 uncultured bacterium
ACCAACGCTCAAAGGTTTCGGCAAAGGGAGCGGAAGCGCGGAGCTCACAGACGGAAACGGCGATGGAATGATGGCATCTGCCGTGTCCGTCCGACGGCTTACGCCAGGCGAATGCGAAAGATTGCAAGGTTTCCCCGACAACTTTTCTCGCAACCCCTGGCGCGGGAAGCCCGCCGATCAATGCCCAGGCAGTCCACGCTACCGGGCAATCGGGAACGCAATGGCCGTGCCCGTTATGGGGTGGATATTCAGAAGGATAGATGCGACAGACCGGAAGTTGGGCCAATCATGAAGCAAGCTGACTGGCAGACACCCGCCAAGGCAGGCTGTTTGACTGAGGAGTTTTCTCCACAAATAACTTGACATTCGACGTATTTGTGGTATAGTTCACTCAGGGGGGCGGTATATCTTGTGTGGAAAGGCGGCTTGAGATGGTCGAGCAGGCATTTCCGAAGTACGAAGCGCTCAACGACTTCGAGAAGTTGGTTGTCTCGGAGTATCTGACGGGCGAGCATCGGTTCAACAAGCACTGGTCGTATCGTTCGGTGAAGGAGGGTCCTGACGGTCAGGACGTCGAGGGCGGCGGCGCCAAGGAGCCCACTGGCAACGGCGACGCCTGGCAGTGGCGTGCTCGTGCTTCGGCGTTCTTCGGTCGCGACAAGATTCGTGAGGCGATTGAGGAGATGTTGGGTGCGGGCTGCGGGCTTGACCCGGTATGGGTGAAGCGTCGGCTCGGTGAGATAGCGAGTGGCGGCGACATCGCGGACTTCGAGCCGTATATCGAGGGCGACAGGTCGCTGGACGACTTGCGTGAGGCGGGGCACGATACCCGTGCCGTTCGGTCGGTGAAGGTAACGAAGAGCGAGAAGGGCGAGACTCGGCACATTGAGATGGTTGACCCGATGCCTGCGCTGACGCAGGCTGTTCGTGTATTGGGGATGGGCATTGACAAGATGGAAGTCGACTTGACGGCGACTGGCTTGGAGGGCCAGACGGACGAGGAGTTGCGTGCGATGGAACAGGCGATCTACGGCAGGATGACGGGGAAAGCGGATGGTACTGGCGGCGAACCAGATAGCGGCGGTGGGGAAAGCAAAGACTCCGGAAGAGGAGATATTGAAGCTTCACTGGGAGATGGCCCGGCGTGACCCGATCGACTTCTTCCGGTTCTTCTGCTTCTCTTGCGACAGCCACGACCCGGTCCAGCCGATCAAGCCATTCCCGTGGGATCGGCCGCACGTCCAGCACGTCGCCCGACTGTGGCAGGCGAACCTGTTGATCGTTGAGGCGAAGAGCCGTCAGATGTTCCAGACGTGGGAGTATTGCGGCCTCTACTTGTGGGATTCTATTTTCCACCGCGGTCGGCTGAACTTCCTCCAGAGCAAGAAGGAGGAAGACGCGATTGGCGACGAGAACACTGGTGACGGCCTTTTGGGGCGGTGCAAGTTCATTCTGTCGCACATGCCTGGCCGGCGTTTCTTGTTTCCTCGCGGCAGCTACAAGCTCCGCGAGAAGAAGATTCAGTTCATTTACAACCATTCGACGTTGCACGCGATCCCGCAGGGCGGCGATATGATCAGGACTCACACTGCTTCGGGCATTCTGAGCGACGAAGCTGCTTTCCAGGAAGAGCTTCAGAGTGCGTATACGTCTGCGATTCCGTGTATCCGGGGCGGTGGTCGGCTCACGTTACTGTCGACCGCGAACCCGGGCGTTTTCCAGCTTGTTTTCGAGGACCGGCTGAACCAGTACAACTGACCCATTCCACGAGGAACGTTGTTCATGTCCGACGCACGGCCGCCACTTCAGGAGATCACCGAACCGGCAGTTCTGATGCCGGGCATCACGGTTCGCCCGACGGAGATCGGGTTTGTTGCCGTCTCGTTGCATTACGAGGCCGACCCGATAGCGTTCACACCTGCTGTTATTGCTGAGGAGAAGCGTCGCATGGGCGGCGAGCAGGGCTGGCGGTGGCAGAAGGACTACGAGATCAACTTCAACGCGTAGTCGGGTCAGCCGCTGTTCGAGCACGAGTGGATGGTCTGGCAGCGCAACTTCCAGTGCAATGCGAAGCACTGCATGATGGTGATGCCGTCGGGCAAGCTGGACCGCTGCAAGAACGGCCCCATCAAAATCTTCGTTGAGCCGGACGACCTGCCTGCCGGCTTGCCTGACGACATCGAGAGCCTTGACCGTCAGTTCGGCATTGGGATCGACACGGGTG
>CAYOCZ010000554.1:0-2209 GCA_964402475.1 uncultured bacterium
ACCCGGGGCAGACGGAGCGAATCCCTGGAGCACCCCTCCGCCCACTGCCCCCCAGGCCGGAGGTGCGGCGGCACCGATACCGAGCGAGCGGCCGATCAGCTCGAATGCGCGGTCGCTGGCTAGCCCATGCCCGGAATTGTACTTCTCGGAAGTGAACCTCTCGAGGGTGTTCAGGATCGGCTCGTCGAACGTGATGTTGCTCGCCATGATCTACTCCTTGAAGACCGCGTACCGGCCAACCCCCGAAGCGCGCTTGCCGTCGAGCATCAACAGGAGCGCCTGGTAGAAACCGGCAGCCTGGTATGCGTAGCCATCGGCGGCATCATAGTCAGCCGCGCCATCGTCTGCCCAGAACCCGGAGAACCCGGGCATGATGTCGGTCACGTCCGGCAGCTCTACATAAAACGCGCCAAGCGTGACGGCCGGCGTGAAATACTCGATGTCGTCCAGCGGCTCGTCTGCCGCTCCGTGGTCAGCGGCGATCCCGATGTCCGCACCCTCATGCACCACGTAATCCGTCTCGTACTCGTACCCGTACGGCAGCAGCGCCCCGTCCAGCCCGCGCCGGATCGCCCCGGGGCAGATCATGTCCGGCAGTTGCCGGCACCGCTCCCGGTAGTCCTCGACGTCTTCGCCGCCCATCCGGTAGACGCCGCGATTGGCCCCGAGAGCAGCCAGGATGTCCGGTGTCCCTCCGGTCGCAGCCGCGGCGTTCGCGACCGTCAGGGCCTCGGCGTCGAGATCCTGCCCACCCGGGAAGACCTCGCCAACGAGAGTGATCGCCCCAGCCGCCACGTTGTTCGAGTAGGCCCGTCGCTCGCCCTGGACGGTGAAGGTCTTCGCTGCGTTCACCCCTGCGCCCCAGGACTGTTCCTGCCCTTGCGGGACCAGGAATCGCACGCCCGTCTCGGTGTACAGGACCGACCCGATGCCCAGATCCAGCGTGACGCCCGCTGCCGCGTGGCTCCTCGTGACGGTGACGTCCACCGTGGCGTAGGAGCCGCCAGGTGCCGTGTCGATCCGGTAGTCCGTGTCCGTCCGGACCACAGCCAGGGACAGCCGCTCGAAGATCGCAGCCATCGCCTCATGGAGCTCCCACCCGGAGCCCTGCGCAACCGCCTCCTCCATCGCCCTGTAGTAGGACGACGGGGTCACGCGCCGCACGATGTCGAGGATCTCAGCCTGTGTGAGCGCGACCGGTGGCGTGTTGCCCATCAGGAGATCAGCCCCCTGGTGGTCCTGATGACCTCATCGATCAGCGGCTCGACTGCGCCGGCCGGCTCAACGACGGTGACGGCCCGGATGCCGGTGAGATCCGCGGATGCCCCAAGGAATGCCGAGGCGATCTGCTCTGGGAAGAGCGTCTCGCCCGGATCCAGCGTGTTGACGTACGCGACGACTCGCTGTGCTCCGAAGTCGAAGTCGACGACGGTGTCTCGCCCGGTGACGTAGGTGGGGGTGAGCTGGATATCCTCGTATCGGACCGTGCCCTCGTACAGGTTGACCGGGATCCCCTGTGCGCGGTACTCGTAGAGCGCCGTCTCTACGAGGGCCTTCATCGCGGCATTGCTGCCGCCGTCGGAGTCGCACACTGCGCAGTTGACGAACTGCGCGATGGATCCGTCGGGGTTCTGGCCCTCGTAGGCCGCAGCATAGGCGACCTGGTCGACAGTGAGCGCACCATTGACGATCGCCGCAGCCGTGCCGCGCCTGGCCTGCTCGTGCGCGGACCGTGCGCGTTTCCGAACGCCGGCGTCCGTCTCGCGATCATTGCCCCCAGCTGCCGCCGCCGTGTTGGTCACGACGAAGGACGTGTCGAAGAGCGTCGACATGATGGTGCCAGTCGTGCCCGCCGCGATGTTCCCTGCCGGGCCGGTGATCTGGGCCTGCGCGACCGATGAGACGGACAGGGACGCAGCTGCGACCGCCACGTCAACGAGTGTCTGGAACACCGTGCCGTCCATCGACACATTGGTGCCAGCTTCGATGGTCCCGGATCCAGCCGCCCCGGTGGGGCGTGTGAACTGCAGCGTCACGAGCGCAGGAGACGCGGGGTTCCTCTCGACCGGGAAGGGCAGATCGAACACGAGCCGGTCAAGGGCCTCGCCCTCAGCGGTGTCCAGGAGGAGCCCAGCGGCTACATCCGCGAGCTGCTGCGCGACCTCCTCGCCCATGGACGCGGCAACACCGAGCACGACGTTGACATCGG
>CAYOCZ010000555.1:0-2208 GCA_964402475.1 uncultured bacterium
CGGGACGACTGCGACAGGGAACTGGGCAGGCGGCTGTGCGAGCGCAGGCTCAACGCGGCATGACCGAGGGCGTGTTGCAGGTCATCCGGACCGACGTCTTCAACGTGGCAGCGCCGGGTTGCGCCGTGAAGCAGGCAAACCGCCAAGGACGCCAAGAGCGCCAAAACGGAGTCCACATGGCTCGGTCTGCAAGGCGGCCGGGTTCTGCTGCCGGACCCCGCCTTCGCTTTCTTTGGCGGGCGGCGGCGGCCAGGGGGAGGGGAATCGGTGTCCTCTGCGGATATCCGGCATTGGCAGTTGAGCCAGAATCTCTGTATGGCCTTATAATGTCTAATCTTATGACTATAACATGGCGCAAGAGAAGAAAGGCCCAGTCGCCCAACTAAGAGAGCAACTCGACGAGAAGTCGAGGTCCTGTAATGTTTTGCAGCAGGAGTACTTACGCGCACTGGCCGACTTCGAGAACATCCGGAAGCGCTTTGAGCGGGACATCGAGGTTAGCCGGCGCCTGACTCTGGAGGCTCTGGTTCTGGACCTGATACCGGTTCTGGATAACTTCGAGCGGGCCGTGCAGGTTACAGGCACGGGGGCGACAGCGGAAGGGCTGCAGAGGGGTATGGATTTGATTCACCGGCAGCTACTTGAAGCGCTGGGCAAGCACGGTCTGCAAGAGTACAGTTGTGTCGGAACCCAGTTCGACCCGCGCAGGGCTGAGGCCATTAGCTTCGTGCACACGGACGAGCACAAGCCCGGGACGGTCGTGAGCGAAATCTGCAAAGGGTATGCCAGCGGTGAGCGGGTGCTCAGACCGGCGAGAGTGGTGGTGGCCAAGGAGCCCGAACGCACTGCCGGACAGGGGCCGCTGGGGCCAAGTCAGAAGTCAGAAGGCAGAAGTCAGAATGCAGAAGTGGGGGCCGGGGGAAGCCTGAAGCCAGAAGCCAAGGGCCAAAAAGCAGGGGCCGGGGAAATCGAGGAGTCGGACAGCGAGTCCAATGGCTAGAATATCGGACATTTTTGCTTTGCGCAGTGAGTCGCCCGGCGTGGGTCGTTCACGTCGAAGCGCGAGTTCTGAGACAGGAGGAAAGTGATGGCAAAGGTTATCGGCATAGACCTCGGGACGACATTTTCGTGCGTGGCCGTGATGGAGCGCGGGCAGCCGGTCGTAATCCCCAACCCGGAGGGTGGACGGACAACGCCTTCGGTTGTGTCGCTGGGCAAGGAGCGGTTGGTCGGGACGCTGGCCAAGCGCCAGGCGGTCATCAATCCCGAATCCACAGTCTATTCAATCAAGCGGTTCATGGGCCGGCGGTACAGCGAGACCGAGAAGGAGCACAAGCGCGTTCCGTTCCACGTGGTCGAGGCGGCGAACGGCGACGCCTGGGTGGACGTGGGCGGCAAGCGTCTTTCCCCGCCTGAGGTTTCGGCGATGATCCTGCAGTACCTGAAGAAGTCGGCCGAGGCCTATCTCGGCGAGGCGGTGACCAAGGCGGTCATCACGGTTCCCGCGTACTTCAACGATTCCCAGCGGCAGGCGACCAAGGACGCCGGCAAGATTGCCGGCCTGGACGTGCTGCGTATCATAAATGAACCGACAGCGGCCGCACTGGCGTACGGCCTGGACAAGAAGAAGTCGGAGCGGATTGCGATTTACGACCTGGGTGGCGGCACGTTCGACATCTCGGTCCTGGAGATAGGCGAGGGTGTGTTCGAGGTGAAGTCGACCAACGGCGACACCCACCTGGGCGGCGACGACTTGGACCAACGGATAATGGACTGGGTCATCGACGAGTTCAAGCAGGAGCACGGTGTGGACCTCGCGCAGGACAAGACCGCCTTGCAGCGGGTGAAGGAGGCGGCGGAGAAGGCGAAGTGCGAGCTGTCGACCTCGATGGAAACGTCCATCAACCTACCCTTCATCTGGTCCGACGAGAAGAAGGGGCCGATGCACATTGACATGCGTCTGACCCGGTCCAAGCTCGAGTCGCTGGTCGAGGAGCTGGTGCAGCGGAGCTTCGGCCCGGTGAAGCAGGCGCTGACCGACGCCAAGGTGACGACCGGGAATATCGACGAGGTCATTCTTGTCGGCGGCCAGACCCGGATGCCGCGGGTGCAGTTCCTGGTCCGCGAATTCTTCGGCAAGGAGGCGCACAAGGGCATCAACCCGGACGAGGTCGTCGCCATCGGCGCGGCCATCCAGGGCGCGGTCCT
>CAYOCZ010000556.1:0-2207 GCA_964402475.1 uncultured bacterium
ATCTGGACTTCTCATGTCAAGCGCCCGCGCGGCCGCAGGCCGCGAGTGTCCAGGTTCCAGTTTCCAGCTACCAGCGGGAAGCACCAATTGCCAAATCCCAATGACCATTCAAGCAGCAATGAACATAGTGTGCATCGTCTGCGTTCATCTGCGTCTATCTGTAGAAGGCTCATGCGGGTCTGCGATTCTGCGTTCTGCTTTGGCCTCGGCGGCCCCTGTCGGACAGTGCGCTCGGGTCTTGAGACGGCCCCCTTTCTCTCCGCTTTCTCTCCGCTTGACTCTTGACTCTCCTGCCCCATAATTCTGCGTGGAGAAGGCGCCCGGCCCGACTGCGATGGTTGGACAGCACAAAGGGCCGACTCTGGCGCCGGAGCGCGGGCGCTTTCGTAACAAAGGAGTGTCAATGACACCGACTGGCGTACTTCCCGGCGCGACGAAACCTGCCGGCGGGCTGTGCAGCCGCGTGTTGCGCAGGTGCCATGCCATCCTGGCGGATTTGCGCGGTCCGAATCCCCCGACGACGAATCTGCGGTCCGGCTCGGTCGGCCTGTTCGGCCTGGCCCTGGCGGCGCTCCTGGCCGCGCCGCCGGCCGGAGCGCAGCCGATGGCCGAGCGTGCCCGATTCGATGCCCTGCAGGACTCCGAACCGCTGGTCGGCAGGCCCTACGAGGAGGCCAAGAGCATAGTCGAGGCCAAGGTCTTCGCGCTCGAAACCAGGTACATCCCCAGCAAACCAGAGAGTATCGGCAAGGTCGTTTCGGCGTACTTCGCGATGAGACCGCCCCACGTCGTGCTCAGTGTCGGCGACTATAGAGTCCCGGATTTTGCCCGGCGACGCTACCACCAGCCCCGACTGGAAAGCCTGCTCGCTCTGCTCCGCGACGCCGGCATCCGCGAAAGCACGGAGGTCGTCGAGGCCCGGGACTCGAACCTGTGGGGAAGGTGCGTGTATCAGTTCCCGCCCGAAGGCCGGCGTCTGAAACCGGGAGCGACGTTGATGCTCCAATTCGCCCTGCGCGCGATACCGATCCCAAGCGTCGCCGGGATGACCGGGGCCGCGGCCGAGCAGATGCTCAGAGACAGCGGATTCTCCGTCCAGTCGTTCGACACGACCGTGAGCCGGCGCGCGGAGTTCGGTTGCGTTGTCGGCACCGAGCCGGCGGCCGGTCAGAGGCTGCTGCCGGGTCGCACCGTCCTGCTGTGGACTGGACGCCGCCCGCCGGCCGGCTGGTGGCTTGCGGTCCTGATTACGCTGCTCTGCCTGGGCGCGCTCGCTGCCGGTTTCTTCCTGCTGCGACGCCGGATTCCGGGGCTGATGAGGTGGTTCACCGAGGTCGTGCAACGCGTCCAGCGCGTGCCCGCCACTCCGCCTCCGGCCGAGGTGTCCGGCCTCACCGAACAGGATGTTGCCGACTTGAAGCACCTCTTGCCGACCTTGAAGCTGGACCGCGGGGTCATCACCCGGCTCGAGAAAGAGGTGTTCGACCTGCGGGCTGAGGTGAGCAAACTGGCCGAGCGGCTCGAGCCCGAACCGGTCGCGGAAAAGGTATCCGACTACCAGGCCGGGGAGAACGTCAGTGTCTACAACCGGGCCATTGCCGGCGCGAGCCCGGCCAGCTTTATCGAGCAGACGCGACCGCTCAGCGTGGCCCTGTCCCGCGGACGGCCGCTTGAGCCCGGAGCCGCGCCGGTCGTGCAATTCACCGAAGCGCACGCCGGCGGGTTTCTGCTGGTTCAAGACGGAGACGATTGGCTGCTTTTCCCGAAGCTGGAATCGACCGGGGCCCAGCTCACCGACATCGAACAGTGCTTTGTGGTCGAGCACGGCAGCCAGGAGCCGGTGAACAAGAACCTGGTTCAGTTTGTCCGCCGTGCCGCGGTGTGCGCGCCGGCTGAAAAAGGATGGGTTCTCCAGCATAAGGGATACCTGTTCATCCTCGGACTGCCCGCGCGCGACGACTTGGCTGAGTGACGGGTTCCCGAACCGCGACGGGCCCTCGGTAGTCACAACGACCCTTGCTGCGCCACGGGCAACGGCCGGCTTGTCCTCTGCCTCGTCTCCTTCCGCTGCTCCGCCCGCACTTCTGCCTTCTGACTTCTGCCTTCGGCCGGTTTCGTTTTCTCACTCGAATCCTCGATTCCTCGCCCCGTTTCCTCGGCACTTCTGCCCTCTGACTTCGTCCGCTCCGATTCTGCCGTTTTGGCTT
>CAYOCZ010000557.1:0-2201 GCA_964402475.1 uncultured bacterium
ACCATTGTCGACGGTGCGACCAACGCCATACTTGGCGCTGCCGACATCGGCGACACTCCGGCCCCGGTTGTCCACGTCGCCACCGGTAACCGGGTTTTCGTCTGCAACAGGGGTAACAACAAACTGAGCATAGTCGACGGGGTGTCCGACTCGACGGTCGCGGCCGCATACGTCGGATACTACCCGGCGAGTGCCTGCTACGACTCCCGTCAGAACCGGCTCTACGTTCCCAACGCGTACGGCCCGACGGTTGCGGTCGTGGACTGCGCGACCAACGCGGCAATCGACGAGGTGACGGTCGGTCAGGACGCATACGCGGTATGCTACGACAGCACGGACAACAAGGTTTTCTGCGCGGTCTACAGCGCGCAGCGCGTCGCGGTCATCGACGCCGCAACCGGCACGGTTATCGATTCGGTGCCGGTTGGCGGCCGGCCCTTCGGGATCCTGTACAACCAGGCGTCGGGCAAGGTCTACTGCACCGATACCTACGGGGACTCGCTGTTCGTCATCGACGCGGCGACCCATGCGGTGCTGGCACGGATGAAGATCGGCGACAACCCCCAGACGCTCTGCCTGAGTACTGCCAGCGACAAGGTCTACTGCGGACTGCGCAACGCCGACATGGTGAAGGTTATCGACGGCACGACCAATGCCATCATCGACTCGGTCGCGGTCGGGGACGGCCCGATCAGGCTCTGCCATAGTTCCACCGACAACAAGGTGTACGCGTCCAACTACGGCGACTCCACCGTGTCAATCATCGACTGCGCCGGCGACACCGTGGTCGCGACGCTCGTGGTCGGCCGCTACCCGTACCGGCTCGCCCACAACCCCCAGCACGACAAGATTTACGTCGCGACCAGTTCGGGAAACAACGTCGTCGTGCTCGACGGGGCCGGTGATAGCATCATCACCAAGGTCAACGTCGGCCAGAGCCCGTACACCATCGTCTACAGCGAACGCACGGGCCTCGCCTACGTCGGCATCTCGACGCGGGAAGTCCTCCTCATCGACGGCGCGACCAACGCAATCACGCACACCGTCCCGTCCGGCCAGCGGTGCGAAGTGTTCGCGATGAACCAGGACGGCGGGCGGGTCTACGCAATCAGCTCATACAGCTCCGACATCTCGGTCATCGTTGACGTGCTCACCGGCATCGAGGAAAGCCCCAAGCCGCAAGCTTCAAGCTACAAGCTCGGGCCGACGGTAGTTCGCGGGGTGCTGATGATGGGAGACCGGGGACAGAAGACCGGAGACCGGGCGGAACTGCTTGATATCAGCGGGCGCAGGGTGCTTGACTTGGAGGCCGGCCCGAATGACGTGCGGGCGCTGGCTCCCGGCGTCTACTTCGTTCGCACCGAGCCATCCGCCGTGGCTAAGGTCGTGGTTACGCACTAGTCTACGGTCGGCAGATAGCAGTCAGTCGGGGCGGCTTGCGCCGCCCCGATGCATTTGTCGCGTTGGCTCGGCGGTCGGCACAGGTCTGCGCAGAACTTGACAGTGACTGTCTCCAATGTGAGTATTACGCAAAATTGGGGGATGCTGGTAGTACGGACATTCGTAAGTCCGTTTGTCCGGTTCGCCCGAAAGGGGAAAACCGGACGCAGCCAGCGAAGGAGGTGCTGTGAGCCACCGGATGCCCGCAACCGGCATCCGGACGAAATCACCCTTGGCGCGTCTGAAACCCGCGGTCGGAGAGGGACCCCGTCAGGCGCCAGACTGCGACGGACGGGAGTACGCTCAACCGCCTCGCATGCCGAAGGGACATTAGGGATCAAGAGATTGAGTGCAGGAGTGTTTGTAGCAAAGCAGGAGGATGCGATGAAGAAGTCAGTTCCGTTCGTAATCGCGTGCGTGCTGGCCGCGTCAGTGGCGCAGGCCGACTGGGTCGTGACCACGGTGTCCACCGGCGCGAGTCCCCACTTGGTGGCGGTGAACCCGGTCACGAACAGGATATACGTCGCGAACCAGAACTCCGCCGAGGTGACGGTAATCGACGGCATGACCTATGGTACGGACACGGTGAGTACGGGCCAGAACCCCAGCGCGCTGGCGGTGAACCCGGTCACCAACAAGATATACGTTGCCAACCGCGACGGCGGCAGCGTGACGGTGATCAACGGCTACAACAACGCCACAACCGAGTTGACCGGATTCTCGAGTCCCTACGCGCTGGCGGTGAACCCGGTCACCAACAA
>CAYOCZ010000558.1:0-2196 GCA_964402475.1 uncultured bacterium
AAGCAGCACCCCGCTCCGAAATCAGGGGCGGCCCGAAGGCCGCCCCTGCCTGTCTACGGTCTACTGTCTCCTGTCTTCTTGGTGCCCTACCTCGTCACCACGACCTTCCGGACTGCTTGCGGCTTGTAGCTTGCTGCTTGCGGCTCTTCTCGGACGAAGTATACCCCAGGACTCAGGTGGCTGATATCGTTCGCCCCGGCCCTCAGTTTGGCGGCTTTGCGACCGGTCGGGTCAAAGAGAGCTCCTTCGGTCGCACACCGCAGCGGGACATTACGACTGAGCAACGTCCGAGGACGTGTGGCCTGAGTCGGGCTTCCCGGAGCGTCATGCATACCCGCAAAGACTATGCTGTCATAGACGACCAGTATCACGGTATCCGGTTTACCCTGGTAGTCGTGCCCGGCAACGTAGAGGCGGTTAGTCCCGGTGTTGTGGACGAGAAACTCAGTTTGGAGAGGAAGATGAACGCCGGACACGATGCTGTCGCTGTGAGTGTCAACAGCGACGAGCCAGTCGCTGGCGAAGTAGACGTAGTCACCGGTACGGTCCTCGCACACTCCGTACGAAAGGAATGGCACGGTGAATCTGGACACGATGCTGTCGAGACGCATATCAATCGCAATCACAGTGTCCGGGTCCCCTGGGAATCCGTTCTGTATGGTCCAATAGGCTTTGCGAGCCCGGTCGGCGCAATACACCTGACGCGACCACCCGTCGGTCCGAAGCGGCAGGGTGTCGATCGGCAGCCGCGAGTCCACGTCAATCACGCGGAGACCGCGACCCGTTGTTGCATACACCTTGCGCTCGGCCGGGCTGTAGCTGACGGATTCCCCCCCACCGTCGGCCGTGTCTTTGACTATGCTATCGCTCAGGCAATCTACCACGACATACCATTGGTGGAGGAGCCAGAGCAAGTCGAATTCCGGTGTTAGCAGCATCGTGCCCGAGATCGTGCTGAGGCCGAGAACCCCAACGATGGTGTCTCCCAAGCAGTCCACTACGTTCATGCGCAGGACCGAGTCTCGGAAGATCGAGACAGCGTATAGCTTGTTCAAGTTCGGGTACCAGACCAATTCGCACGGAATCCCGTCTATCGGAATCTCCTTGACCAGAGTGTCGGCCCTGCAGTCGAAGACAAAGATGCTGCTGTCGGCGCTGCAGTACAGCTTGGCGTCCCGCGAGTTGTATGCCAGACAATGCGACCACCCCAAAACTCGCGAGTACGACTTGACCTTGTTGGTGGAGCAATCCACTATTCCGACCCTGCTCATGCGTTGCTGGTATTGCGAAATGAAGTACAGTCTGTTGTCCACCGTGTCAGCCACCAGGCTGCTGATAGGCGCCCCAAGAGGAACGACGCCGATCAGAGTGTCGCCTAGGGCGTCGAGTGCCGTGACCGCGTTCTCGCGCCGGCTGACAAAGACTCGATCCGTGGACTGAGTGTAGTAGAGCGAGTCTTCAATGGTAAAACCAAAGTGCCGTAACTCCTGCCCTGTAGATCCGTCCAAGACGTACTTCCACGAAGCTCCGAGCGCGATTAGCATGATGTAAAGCTTGTCCTGCTCCGGCACCGGCGCCAGGGAGAGGGCCCTCCCCCAGAGGTGGTAGTTCCAGAGGATGGAGTCGCTGTCGCAATCCAGCGCAATGAGGTGGCTCCAGTACGTGTAGTAGACGCGGTTGTGAACGGGGTCACAGGCAAGCTGCGCGTACAGAGTGTCGAAACCGTGCCGATAGACTACAGTGTCGGGCTTGGTATTGAGCGCGAACAGCGATTCCCCGGCGGCAACGTACACCTTTCCCGCGCTGGGCTGAAAGCAGACGGCCTGCGCGCCCCGAAGCCCGTAGATGCTGGCCACCAGGCTGTCTCGGCCGCAGTCTATGACCCTGAACGTGTCCGTCGCGCCGACGTATAGCTTGTTGCGATAGTCGTCCAACGCGCACCGTGCATCAGTACCGTTGAACATCAGCGAGTCCACGACGCTATCGCTGGCGCAGTCGATCATCTTCATCGGGTCAGAAGCGCAGTAGACCTGGTCAACTCGGGAGTTGTAGTAGAGCCCCGTAGCGAGCGAGGGAAACGGCAACCGCTTGATGACCTCGTAGGAGCTGCAGTCCGCGACCACGACCCCGTACTCATCCGCCGTGGAAACGTAGAGCTTGTTGTGTGCGGGAACATAGCAGAGAGCCCTCATCGGG
>CAYOCZ010000559.1:0-2193 GCA_964402475.1 uncultured bacterium
CGGGAATTGCGTGCTGACCGACTTGAAATCACCGAGCAAGATCCAGTTGGACGGCAAGAGCATCGTGCCAGCGCCCGTGGCCCCGAGCGTTACGATCTTGGGTCGTGCTGTGGTCGGTGCGGTCCGGATGTCGAGCGCGGCCCAGGCACATCAGATCATTCTTAACGAGTACCCGGGCGAATTCCTTTTCAGGACTCGACGTCGGATGACACCGGACTCGTCGGTTGTGCGGATCAAGGTCGCCAACAAGGATCTGCTTGGTGGGGAGCAATTCGCCTACGAGTTTCGCAACGACAGAATCGACCAAGCTGTGAAGAACTGGGTCAGTGCCTAGGAAGCCGGTGAGTCGGACAGACCCGACTGAAGGCGATACAAGCAAGAGACATACGTATTCGTACTGCGTGCATGCGGTGCCGGCGAGTAGATGAGCCTGACGACGCCAGTCGCTGAGATTGTCGAAAAGTCGACGAGCCCGCTTCTTGCCGTTCATCCAACGTGGAGGCGCGTTAGCCTTGGCGATGTCGCCGACATCCTGAACGGGTTTCCGTTCGAATCTCAGAGGTTCTCCAAGCGTGACGGCAAACCACTTCTGCGCATCAGGGACGTCGGCGAGACCTCGACAGATTGCGGCTACGTAGGCGACTTCGACAAGGCGTACCTCATACGACGTGGCGACCTAGTCGTTGGTATGGACGGTGACTTCAACTCCGCGCCGTGGCTAGGTCCAGAGGCGCTGTTGAACCAGCGGGTCTGCAAACTGACGGTGGTCGTGGACGGCTACGACCGCCGCTTCTTGGAGCTGACCCTGCCTGGTTACCTACAGGCCATCAATGATGCCACTTCGTCGGTAACGGTGAAGCATCTGTCTTCGAGGTCGGTGGCTGAAATTCCTCTTCCGTTGCCTCCCTTTCCCGAGCAGCGCCGGATTGTGGCGAAGATTGAGGAGCTGTTTTCGCAACTGGATGCCGGGGTCGAGGAGCTGAAGAAGGCCAAGGCGCAACTGAAGCGCTACCGACAGTCGGTCCTGAAGGCGGCGTTTGAGGGCAAGCTGACCGAGGAATGGCGCAAGGCGCATAGGGGCAAGGTCGAGCCGGCTTCTGCCTTGCTCGACCGCGCCAAGGGAGCCCGTGGCAGGGATAGCAGACGCCCAGTACTACCTCTGCCAGATTCCTTCACGGTGCCCGCTTTGCCGTCGAGTTGGGCGTGGGAGAACCTGGAGACAATCCGAGCTGCCGACGGCCCTATCATGTACGGAATTCTCCAGCCCGGTCCCGACCTGGAGGAGGGCGTGCCGTACGTGCGGCCGACGGAAATAGAATCGGACTTCATAGTACACGACCGAATACGCAGAACGACACCGATGATAGCTGCGAAGTATGCCCGGTCGACTTTGCGTTCCGGCGACATCCTGCTGACGATTGTCGGCACAATCGGCAAGGTCGCCATCGTCCCTCTCCAGTTGGCGGGGGCCAACATCACCCAATCGTCCGCACGCGTGCGGGTAGACTCCGATATCGTAGGTAACAACTACCTGGCTTGGGCACTGCGCTCAACGGTGCTTCGGCGGCAGTTCGACGCATTTCGGCTCGGTACGGGCGTGCCAAGACTGAACATCGAACACGTTAGGTCTCTGATGGTGCCTGTCGCCCCGCTGGTAGAACAGGACGCCGTGCTCGCAGAAGTCGAGGCGAAGATGTCCGTCGTCGACGCCGAGGAGAAGACGGTAGACGCCGCGCTCACGCAGGCGGCGCGGTTGCGGCAGTCCATCCTGAAGCGGGCGTTTGATGGCAGGCTGGTGCCGCAGGATCCAACCGACGAGCCTGCCGAAAGGCTGCTGGCCCGCATCCGCGCCGAGAAGACCAAACGCGCGGCGGCGCCGTCTCGCGGTCGCGGGCGCAGAACCGCGACGGCTGGGAAATGATGCGGAATACGGTTCGCGGCCACCGGCGATCCATTCGGCTGGACGGATACGATTATGCGTCTGAAGGCGCGTATTTCGTGACCATCTGCACGCAGGACCGGGCGTGTGTGTTCGGGGCCGTGGTAGATGGCGAAATGCGGGCGAATGCGGCAGGGCAGATTGTGCGGGAATCGTGGGATGGATTGGCATCACGATACGCGAATGTGGAATTGGATGCGTTCGTGGTGATGCCAAATCATGTACATGGGATCATCGTATTGGCGGATGTGGCC
>CAYOCZ010000560.1:0-2185 GCA_964402475.1 uncultured bacterium
GATCAACTGGCCGTCGCCGACAAAGGTGGCTTGGAAGAAGGCGATCGGGTTCGATTATAGCCAGCCTCTGAACGTGAGCATTGCCAACCTGATCAACCTGACGCCCGTCACCATCCGGCTCATGGACTACGTGAATATCGACTCGTCCGGCTTCGACTCGGCCATTGCCAACGCCGTCAACGAAGGCATCGCGGACCGCAAGATCAGCGTGCCGGCCAACCGGGCACCTGAGAGGACCTCATACTGAGGAGTAAGCAATGGCTGCAGATCCCGATGTGATGCTGGCCCAGATGCGGGAAGACCGCAACCTGCTGCAGTGCGTGCCGTCGATGGGCCAGGCGTGGCGGCTGGTCTGGATGGAGGGCAAGCGGCGCATGACCTCTACCAACGGCGCGGCCCCACTACGGACGCAATTGGCCTGCAAGCGCGTCAACCTGACCAAGCTCTACGAAGAGGGCTCAGAGTTGCAGGTCCACATGATGATCCAGTGGGCGAACCTGGCGTGGATCCTCGAGCAGATAGAGACCGCCGAGAAACCGGCAAAGGTCACGAAGCTGAAGAAGGTCAAGGAGTAGGGCGATGGCTGACCCCACGATTGATTGGACGTACGGTTCGACAAGCCTCACGCTGCCGGCGCCTGACTATCCCGAGGAGCCGGGCGATGCGTTGGCCCAGCATCGCTCCCGCACCTTCGGCGGGCATGTGACCTCCGTGACCCGCAGTGCCGGCACGCTCACAACGCCCGTGCTGCACTTCACCGATCTGTCAGAGGTCGAATACAACGCCCTGGCGTCCTTCATCACAACCACAGTCGTTGGAGCTACCTACGCCTTTACCTATACCGACTGGGAGGCTGTAGCCTGGACGGTAAAGTACATGGGCGGGCTGCCGGGCAAGCAGATCGCGTTCGGCCAGTGGGTGTGTAACATCATCCTGGCGGTGATCCCGACGTGAAGACGCTCAGCGCCCAGGCCCAGGCACAGAAGATCCTCGACGGCGTCAACGTCGTGTGGATGGCCGATGCTGCGCTGGACGAGTATGGCCTAGCTACCGTCTACCGCCGCTGGGGCACCCGCGCCTACTCCATCGGCGTCAACACCTATACCGACCTGTTCGCGCTCAGTGGCGGCCTGGACATCAGCGAAAGCACTACGGCCCCGCGCGGGGGCCTGGCCTCGGTGGGCAACTTCAAGTTGCTGCTGAGTGACGAGGAGGATGAGTCGGCTATCGTTGATACCTACGTGGTCATCAACGACCCCGTGGTACTGACCATGGTGTTCGTCAACGGTGCGGAGGTGCTGAGCGATGCCATCGAGCTTGTGCGCGGCGTTATCGAGCGGCACCGCATCAGCCGTGACACCTGGATCATCACCGTCAAGGACGACTCCAAGACGCTGCTGAAGCAGTTTCCCAAGGCCACGCTGAACCCGGCGCAGTATCTGTTCGCCTACGACCCGGCGCAGGTTATTCCCCAAGCCTTCGGCAATCTCAACCATGGACCTGACGATGGCGACGGCCTGAGCGCCGTGCTGGCTCCGGTGCGGATGACGGACAAGTTCGCCGTGCGGGGTACGTCCGGAGCGCGGAAGAAGACGGCCGGTGAGGTCTTCCAGTGGTATGAGGACGCCGGCCGGCTGGCCCAGGTAGTAAGCAGTACGCCGAACGCGGACGGGACCGTGGACATGCCGGACCCCGAGCGATCGATCACGCTGCGGCCTATCCGCCAGGGCGCAGCCAATGACGTGACGCTGTGGTATAACGCCTGTGACGGCAACGACTCCACGGGCGCGGCCATCGTCAACACGGACAACCTCGACGTCTACATGTCCGGCTCTCCGAAGCTGGGCGCCATGGTGACGGCCGATGTAGTCATTGTGGCGACGGGCGACTACACCGTGTCCGTCTACGACGATACGACCCTGCGTGAAGGCCCCAGCGCCTTAAGCGGCAACCAGACCATTTCCCTGACCCTGTCTGAATGGGAAAGCTGGGAACTGTCGCTGATGAACATCCGCATCGACGGCACGGCCGCAGCCACCATCAACAACATCTCGCTCGTGCTCACCTTCTACGACTTCGGCAGTTCGGGCGACCGCGCGCCGGACTTCTGGCAGAGCGTGGTTGGCTACGACGACCAGGTGGCGAACTACGCGGACGGCGCAGTGATCTCTGGAGCGGGCACGGC
>CAYOCZ010000561.1:0-2185 GCA_964402475.1 uncultured bacterium
GTGCGAACGACCTTCTTGCGGGCCGACAGCCGAAGCGCCAGCCACCCGAAAGTGTGGTCTCTAGCGATTCTTTGGGAAGACCCAAAAAACTACAGCCAGAGACTGGAGTGACCGATCACCAGAGGTGACCGGTCACCCGAAGCCCGACTACTGACCGACGAAGCTGCCGCCCTGGCGGACCATCGCGCCCGGACGGGCGTAGGCGCCGGGGACGTGCGCGCCGTACTCGTCGTCGATCAGGATCTCGCAGACGAGGTTGCAGGTGAAGTTCAGCACCGCGCTGGCACCGCCGGGGTTGCCCGCGTTCGCACCGATGCCCTGCACGGCCACTTCCGCCTGGTTCGGGCTCTTCAGGGCCGGGTAGTCCCGGAGACCCGCGAAGCTGTCCTGGCCCATGAGGTAGATCGACGCCGGAGCGAAGTCCTCGTGGACGAAGAGGTCGGCGCCGCCGCCGATCTTCAGATCGGAGAAGCAGACCTCCATCGGGATCGAGCCGTAGTTGAGCGGCTCGGGCACGTTGGTCTCGAACCCGACGATGCGGAGCAGCGCCCAGCTGATCTGGGGCGTGAGCAGCCCGGCGGTCGACGTGACGTTGGAACCGACGAGTGGCGCAGCCATCGAAATCGCTGGGGAGAGCGAACTTGCCACCCCAGCACCGTATCCGGCAGCCACGAGGGCCACCGACTGACCGAACAGGGCGACGAAACCCGGCGCCGGCGACAGCTCGTAGAACGGGATGCGGATGAGGCGCCCGATGCCCGGAGGCGACTGGGCCTGGAACTTGAGACCGCCGACGCCGTCGGCCATCTGGCGGTTGATCCGCTGCTGGGCCCGCTCGTAGTCGGACTCCGTCTGGTACTGCGGCATGGGGGACTCCATCGTTGGGACGAAGAAACAGGAAGGGTGGTGGTGCCCCAGACCCTAAAGCCTGGGGCGAGAGGTTGACGCGGTCGACTACGAGGCGAACGCCCCGCCCTGACGGACGAGCGCACCACGGCGCGCGTACGCACCGGGGATGTGAGCGCCGTAGTTGTCGTCGACGAGCACTTCGCAGAGCAGCGCGCACGAGAAGGTGTCACGGTACGTCGCGAGATCGCCGACCATCTGGACGGTGACGCTGGCGAAGTTCGGGCTCTTGAGGGGCGGGTAGTCGCGCAAGCCGGTGAACTCCGGCTGATTCGCGTCGTACACCGTGGCGTCGGCGAACTCTTCGTGCGTGAACAGGTTCGCGCCGCCGCCGATCTGGAGGTCGGCACACAGCATGATCGGACCCGTCTCGGACGTGCCCTTCATGCGCTTCTGCGCCGTCTCGAAGCCGACGAGCCGCAGGGTCGCCCAGCTGATCTGCGGGGTGACGAGGCCGTGGGCGCCCGGCGAGGTCTGACCCGCCGCCGGCACTTCGATCATGACCGGGTTGGTCGACGACGGGAGACCGACGCCGCCCGCGGTGATCGTGAAGCCGGTCCCCGTGGTGTTGCCGACCGTCGGGTAGAACGGCAGGCGGACGAGGCGACCGACACCCGGAGGTGCCTGCGCCGTGAACTCGAGACCGCCGATCCCGTCCACACCCGACGCGGCCTGGGCCGCCGCGACCGCGGCGCGCTGACCGGTCCAACCGGACTGCGCCAGGATCTTGTCGATGTGGTTGATACGCCGGTGGATCTCGGCCGCGTGGTGCGGTTCCGCGATCTGCAGAAGCGACTCGAGCTTCTGGCGACGAGCGATCAGGTGAGCGACGTGCTGCTGGGTGAGCCCGAACTGGTCGGCCGGCATAGGGGACTCCAGGGAGAACAGAAGGAAGTTTTCGCTTGCGCTTTTGCGTCACCGCTCACTCGTGAGAGCGAACGGCAACGTGAGAGAGGAGAGAAGAGCTGGCGACGACCAGCCCGAGCGACCTACCAGCCGTAGCCGCGGTTCTGGCCACCGGCCTTCTCCGCGGCCTGGGTCGGCGCGGCCTGGGGCGGGAGCGTGCTCTGGATCTGGGGAGCCGACGCCGCGCGAGCAGCCTCGAGGTCCGCTGCCGCCTGCGCGAGCTCCTTCGCGTACGAACGCGCGGTCTCGGTGCCGACGAAGCTGGGGAGCAGGCCCGACGCGATGTCGGGCGCGACGCGGCGGCTGGGGCCGTCCGGGCCGAAATGCGCGAGGGCCGGGGCCACCGCGCCGGCGAGCAGGCGGTAGCGCGCGG
>CAYOCZ010000562.1:0-2177 GCA_964402475.1 uncultured bacterium
AGGGACGGTCGAGTCCCCAGCGTTCGCTGTCGCGTTGGGAGGCCTGCCGGCGCAGGTCCATGAGCTCTTCATTGATCGCGTTTTGGCGGTTGCGGTCCAGTTGGGCATTGATCCCCTGGGCGATGTGTCCGAGGCCGTACATGTGCCGTCTCCTACTTGATGGCGTTCGTGAGCCGTGCTGTGTTCAGTGTTCCGCTACCGGCCCCGGTCCCGCCGAAAAGTCCCGTGCCCCAGTTCCACGCACTGTTGACCGCCTGGCCTACCTGCGGGTTGACGGCGAGCCCGGCGAGGGACCCGGCCTGTTGGCCGTAGGCGTTGGCGAGTCCCATGTTTGCGTTCCCGGCTGCGCCATACATCCCTGCCGCACTGCTGAGTCCGGAAACGGCGCTGCTCTCAAGGCCCCGGCCGAGGTTGGCGGCCTGAAGCTGCCGGTTCCAGTTTTCCCCGATGGCCCCGGATCTGGCCCGCGTCCGGGTGCCCGCTTCGGCCGCGGCACGTACCAAGGCGTTGGTGCGGGCCTGATCGGCGTAGGCCGGGCTGCTGACATCGACGCCGCGGCGCCCCATGTAGTTGCCGTAGTCTTCCTGGCCCTGATCGAAAGCCGTCCTGACATCCGCGGTCGCGCGATCAGCGAGCAGCTCCACGGGGAGCCCGGACATGGCCTGCCCGGCGAGCTGTTGCTCGAGCGGCACGAAATAGTCCTGATACTGCGCGCGCTGCAGGTCGGCGAGTTCCATCTGTTGGGCCGCGACAGCGCGCTGGTTGTCTGCGGCGTCCTTTGCGGCCTCAGCCTGCTGGTAGGCGGTGTAGCCCGTGGTGGCGGCGCCCGCAACGGCAGCGGTAGCGACGATGGCGGCCGTGGAAATCACACACATGGCGGAAGCTCCTTGATGTATTGTTCCTGGAAGTGCTCAAAGCCGAGGGTGCGGTAGAGCCTACCGAGTTTCTGGCCATTCGCATACGGGAAGTGTCCGACCGTGAGCACGCGAGCGCCCCGGGCCTGTCCCCAGGCCGTGAACGCCGTGAGCATGGGCAAGCCGGCGCTGCGGTGGGCCTTGTCGATGAACCAATGTGATTCGCTCGCAACCAGGCAGCACATGGTTGGGTCCGGAACCACGGCCCCGAAGAGGAACCCGACGAGTTGCTGTTCCTCCCACGCGCCGATCACGACGCCGACGCCGGCGGCAAGACAGCGCGTGAGGTGGGTTTGGAAGAACGCGGCATCAAACGTGCGGCCGTCCCCGGGTGACTGGCCCGGTCCGAAGTGCTCGGCAATTACCTCGGCATGGAACTTGGCCATTAGGGGTACCGCCTGTATCAGCTCGGAGGGCTGTAGCTCACGTATCTGCACGGTCGGCCTCCTCAACTAGCGGTCCGTGCGCCAGGCGGCCGGAGATTGCCAGGAGCATGATGGCGTCCACAATGGCATCAGTCTGTGCCTGGGCGGTGCCATTGGCGCACACGTCCTGGAGGTGGGCGCCCAAGCCGGCGATATCCTGGGGACTGTCCATCGTGAGCTTCTGGGCGGTCAGGCGCAGGTCTGCGCGGTCCTGGTCCCCTTGGATGCCCTCGGGGGCACCGGTTGCGTCCCTGGTCTGCTTCGACGGCACGGACACGCCATTGACCAACGTCAACACCAGCGGCCCGGTGTGCTTGCTGCCTGCCGGCGCTGGCAGCGGATGCACCGGGATCCGCGGGACGTATCCGAGCTGGGCCATGCTCTCGTTGGTTACGCGGGCGTGGATGACCTGGCGGGATCCGTCCGCGAGCGTGGCGGTCCCGGGCACGCGCACGGAGTCGTCACACTGGCCGGCCGCGTTGTAGCTGTCGTAGATTCTCATGCTGCCTGTGCTCACACGCCGTAGTAGAATCCGCCCTGGTCGTCCACGTCGATGTATGTGAGGTTGCCGCTGCCATCGACGCTGTAGGTCCGTAGGCCGTCGGCAAGACACGCCACGTAGATGAAGTCCCCGTCGCCCCAAATCTCCCAGTAGGTCCCGCCCTGGTGGTCCACGTCGATGTATGTGAGGTTCCCGCTACCATCAACGCTGTAGGTCCGAAGGCCGTCGATGCCGCACGCCGCGTAGATGAAGTCCCCGTCGCCCCAAATCTCGCAGTAGAATCCGCCCTGGTCGTCCACGTCGATGTATGTGAGGTTGCCGCTGCCATCGACGCTG
>CAYOCZ010000563.1:0-2175 GCA_964402475.1 uncultured bacterium
GTCGTACAGCGTGAAGTACGCATCAATCCCGGCAAAGTCCATGAGATCCCAGATGCGCGGTTTCTTCGGCGCACCGTTCAGGATGGGCCAGAGGGCCGCATACACCACCGGCCCGGAGTAGGCCTCCCTCACCGCCGGCATCACCTCGTTCGCCCACAGCGCCGCTTCTCCCGGGTCGTTCGTGGTCGGGTCAATCTCGACGCCGGTACAGAACATCTCACAGCTCTCTTCTTCAGCAATTTCCGCGTAGTGCACGACGAAGTCCGTGAACTCGCTGAACCAAGCGTCGCGGACTCCGTAGTCGGTCGGGTCGAAGTCCCCCTGCCACTGCAACGCCGGCCCGCAGACCTGGGCCTTCAGCATCACACTGAGACCCTCTTGATGCGCGAACTTGATCGCTCGCCGGAGTGAGGTGTCGGTTGCAGTCTGCCACGGGTCCGGCCCGATACTTGTGAACGTGCTGTCCAGCGCGTCGGCTTGCCACAGACCCATGAGCGCCACCCAGTTCGCGTTGTGCTCGGCCAACGATGCCAGCGCGGATTGGGTCCTCGGCCACGCGTACCGGTCGCGCTCCCAGCCTGGTAGCTCCGCACTCTTCTGCGTGCCAATGCTGGCGAACCAGCGCCGGAGCACTTCCTGGGCCAGCTTGCCCTTGGGGCTGTAGCTCAAGTCGCCGGTCCCGCCCTGATTCGGGTCCGTGGTCCACTCATGCCAGAACCAACCGGCAAACCACGGCTTGCCCAAGAGCGAGTGCAACGCAGCCATATAGCAGGTGCGCTGCTCGGTCGGGTCATATGTGCCGGATGCAGTGTCGTTCCCCGGGTCCTGAGAGCAATTCTCGATGCTGCGGTAGCCAATCTCGGTAAAGACTATCGGCTTCGTTGTGTCAGAGAGATTCAGGCTGTCGCGGAAGGCCTCTATCTGCGGTATGTAGCTGGTCTTCCATTCCTCAGAGAGACTCTGGAAGTCCGGCTGGTTGGGCGGAACGTGCGTCCAAAGCGGAAAGTAAGCGTTGATGCCTATGAGGTCCAACGAATCCCAGAAAGGGATGCTCCGGTACGACCGCCAGTCGGCCGCATATGTCACCGGCCCAAGATACGTACCTTTCACCCAGTAGATTATCTGCGCCCAAGCGGAATCGGCGGTGGTAGTGGAATCCAGTTCGCAGCCAACGGAGAACATCTGGCAGTGCGTCTCCTGCGCAAGCTGTGCGTAGTGCATGATGAACACACGGTAGTAGTTGTACCATGACGGGCTGTGCGGCTTGTGCCGTCCTATCCAGACGCCGGTAGAACAGCGAATCTCGGGCTTCAAGAAGACCTGCATCCCCAAGGAATGCGCTTGGTCTATGATGCTCTCGAGTTCCGCGTCTGAGGGCGATGCGTCTGGTCGGGAGTAAATCGCTGACCTGCCCGTGTCTGCCATCCACCATGTCGGGACAATGGTGACCCAGTTCGCTCCCGTGGCACGCAGTTGTTCAAGCGACTGCTGTGCATCATTCGAGTTGTAGGAATCACCGACGGCACGAGTAAACTCTATGCCTTTCATCATTGCATCCGGCCCCAGGACCTGTGACATCGCGACGCCTGCAGTCAGCAGCACGACTGTCATTGCGGCCACAGCAGTTCTCTCCCTGTTCTTCATTGCCTCCTCCTGGCCATCGTTTGCGGACTACTCGGACATCACGACCTTCACGTTTGCTCGTTTGTCTCCGGTCTCCAGCACAACAATGTACACACCGGGCGAGAGCCGCACCCCGCGCTCATCGCAGCCGTCCCAGATTGCTGTGCTCGTGGCAACGCTGGCACTGCTCTGCGCCAGCGTCCTCACGCGCCGCCCTTCAGAGTCAAAGACCGATATCCGCATTCCGGACGCTGTTTCGGCCAAGAACCGCAGCATCGTGCTTCTGCTGAACACGCTGGGCCCCGCGGCAAGCCGAAGGCGAAGGGCGACCGGCACATGGTTATCTTCCGCCACGCCGCCACTCTGCACGTACTTGATGGTCATTATGTCGTTGCCGTGGTTGCCGGCAACATACACGCAGCCGTCTGCGCCGACAGCTATCGCGCTTCCGTAGTTTGGCATGGCCGGAGGGGCCACGTACGTGGCTACCCAGACAGTGTCTCCGTCCGGGTTGTACTTGATGGTGACGCAGCCGCCAACGCTCTGTTGTAT
>CAYOCZ010000564.1:0-2160 GCA_964402475.1 uncultured bacterium
TAACCCATGTCCTGATAATAAAGTGTAACCCATGTCCCGTTCGCGCCTCCCCCCTGCGGGGATGTCATTCTTGGGCGATTGAGAATAGTGAATTGAGGATTAGTGACTTACACCGACAAGCGAGAAGATACGCTTGATAAGAACTCTTATCATGCGTATAATGGTGCCGGTATATGAAGAGGCCCAAAGATCGGTACAACTGTGACAAGGAGTTAGGCAATCGGCTGCGCGAGTGCAGGCTCAAGGCAGGCCTGACCCAGCAGAATCTCGCGACCGCGATGGGCCGTCAGGGCAAGGGCGGTCACTACGTGACGGGGAGGCTCGAACGGGGCGAGGTCTCCAATCCCGGTGTCGGCCTTCTCGCCGACTATCTGCGGGCGTGCCGGGCGAGCTTCGCCGACATCCAGGACGTGCTCGACCGGTATACGGCGAGGCAGACAGTAGTTGAGGTCGAGGTGGGCAAGGCTCTGGCCAAGGTGCGGGAGTTCCTGCCGGCGAAGGTAGACCGGGCCGTAGAGCGGTTTGACCGCGGCATCAGGCGCCGGGCAGAGGAGAAGCACGAGCCGCTGCCGGAGCCACAGGAGCGGGTGAGGCGGGCGCGGAGCTTTGCTCTATCCCAGGTCTGGGCAAGGCGCGTGCGTCGCCGGGTGGTGGACATCATCGAGATCAAGCACCTTCGTCCCGGGCCGGGCAACGAGCGGTGCCTGCAGGACTATGCAGTAAGGGTGTGGAGCGCGCTGAACCGGAGTCGGGGCAGGCGCGCAGGCAAGCGTCCGGCCCTGCTCGAAGCAGCAGCCAGGCCTCGTACGGGTGAAGAGGCTGTGAAACCCGAGCATCTGCAGACTACCAGGGATGGGTTGATAGAGTTCTTCCGGCAGGCAGAGATGGCGGGTCAGCTTGACGTTGCGCCCCAGCTTGAGCCCGGCGAGGAGAAGCCGAAGTACGGGTTCCAGCCGAAGCCGGACAAGAGGCCGGAGCGCGATGCATGGGACAAGGCGCGTGAAGCCTTGGTCGAACAGCTCCTGCAGGAGACGAGCCAGGTGCCGGAACTGACCGGAGTCGCCCCGCAGCGTCTGCCGCTCTATCAGAGCGTGGTGCGGCAGCTATGCAGCATCGTGGACCACCAGATGCCTGAATCTGACGAGTGCCGGAGGCAGGTCGAAGCGCTGGCTACTGACGAGTTCTACACGAGCCGCGGCCGGGACCCGGCTCTGGTGCGCAGGCTGGCCGAAATCGTCATCCCGCGCTGGGAAGAGCTGCGCCAATCGCTTGGTCCGCACCCGCTCGGCCGTGCCCGTCCGCCCACAGAACCGAAGTAGAAACTCACCACAAAGACACCAAGGTACAGAGAGGAGAGAAGCCAGGGCAGGTTTCTTGACTCCTCGCCCGTTCCTGCTAGATTCTGGCACCTATGAAAATCCACGAGTATCAGGCGAAAGAGACATTTGCAGCTTTCGGGATTCCGGTTCCCCGGGAGCGGGTGGCGACGACGCCGGCCGAGGCGGCCTCGCTGGCCCGCGAGCTGGGGATGCCGGTTGTGATTAAGGCCCAAGTTCTGGTCGGTGGCCGCGGCAAGGCGGGCGGGGTGAAGAAGGTCGACGACCTCGACCAGGTCGAATCGGTTGCCGGCAGCATCCTCGGCATGGACATCAAGGGGCTGAAGGTCAACAAGGTGCTCGTTTCCGAGTGCGTGGACATCAAGGGCGAAGCATATGTGGGCATCGTTATTGACCGTGCATCCCGGGCGCCGGTGTTGATGGCATCTGCAGCCGGTGGCGTGGAGATCGAGGAGGTGGCCAAGGCGACGCCCGAGAAGATTCTGAAGACGACCATCGACCCGGCCGCCGGCCTGCTCGGGTTCCAGGCGCGGAACGTGGGTATGGTCCTGTACGGCGACGCGAAGCTGGCGCGCGAGTTCTCAAGTATCGCGCAGAAGCTCTACCGCGTCTTCGTGCAGAAGGACTGCTCGCTCATCGAAATCAACCCGCTGGTGAAGCTCGGCGCGGGCTCGCTGCTCGCACTCGACGCGAAGATCAACTTCGACGACAACGCCGACTTTCGGCACAAGGAGTGGGAGGAGATGCGCGATCTGTCGGCCGAGGAGCCGACCGAGGTCGAGGCCAAGGCTGCGGGGCTGACCTACATCAAGCTGTCCGGCAA
>CAYOCZ010000565.1:0-2158 GCA_964402475.1 uncultured bacterium
CGACCTCATCCGGCCCTCGGCCGAGTCGGAGACGTGGGCCCGCTTCCGGATCGTCGTCGAATCCGTTGGGCTCCAGCGGCTCATCTACGCCGTCGGCATGAAGGCCGAGACCGACTTGCCGATCGCCAGCGTGTGGACGGACAAGAGCAAGCGCGATCCGTTCAAGGGCGTGCCGCGCATCGCAGCGCTCGTTGAGAACGCGCAGTACGTCTTCCCGTGGCCTGAGGGAGACGACCCGGAGACGCGTCGCCAGCGCGAACTCGTGCAGACGGCCATGAACGAGCTCCACGGGCTTGGCAATGAGGCCCACGACGACCTCGTCATGGCGATCTGGTTCGGAGAGGTTATCATCGGCAAGATGCTCGCAGTGGCCGACAGGACGCTTGCGGCGGCTGGTACACCATGGCTGCCCCCCGCATCAGAGACCGAAGCGTTCGACGCGTTGGTCACGACCCTGATGGCCGAGCCCGAGCCCAAGGAGCAGAGATATGAGCGACATCAAGATCCACGGCGGCGTGCCAAGCCTCGCCGAGGCTCGAGCCACGGACGTATCAAGGGAGCGTTCCGGTAGGCGCCGCAAGACCCCCGGTCGTGCCATCGCCAACGGGGTCAAGGCGTACACGGTCGTCTCGGGGCGATCGCCGCGGGATGGCGAGCGCACCGTCCCCTTGAGCATGGAGCCACCGGACGATCCCTTCGATTCGCTCTATGGTGGCGTAGGCGGCGGCGAGTCCGCCAGCGACAGGATCAACCAGGCGTTTCTTGTTCCGCGGGAGCCGCCCGTTGCCTTTTCCGAACTCGCAAAGGTCTATCAGGAAAGCTGCATCCTCCCGCAGTGCGGCGACGCGGTGGAGGATTTCGTTGAAGGCCAGGGGTTCGACCTCGTGGAGCATGCAGGCTTGGCGATCGAGAAGCACCCGACGAAAGCGCAGCGCCAGGCACGGGCGGAGAAGCGGGCTACCGAGGCGTTCTTCAAGTACGCCGCGGGTTCCGACGGGCAGGCGACGCAGTGGGACGAGATGCTGAGGAACAGCCGGCGCGACTTCGAGCCGTTCGGCTGGCGCGTGCTTGAGGTACTATGCACTCCGTTCGTGCCCGGCGAACTACCGCGGGACCAGGCCGACCCGCTCGGCTACCCCGTCGCGGTGAACCACCTCGAGTCCGCCAACCTCCGCTGGGCAGACAACGTCGAGCAGCTCCGCGTCATCGAGTGGGTCCACCAGCTCACCTACGGCGACGATGACGAAGCTGCCCCCGCGCCTGCCTATGTCGAGCGCCCGGCCTACCGCCAGTATAGGTTGCTCATCTACAGCCGCGAGGCCAACGTCGAGCCGGTGTACTTCCGACAGTTTGGCGATCCGCGCATCGTCCACGCGCGCACTGGCGAGATCATGGGCCGCTTCGACGCAGCGCTGGCGAAGACAAGCGGAGACGAGCCGTGGCGGGCACTGCTCAACGAGCCCTTCCGGGACCGGCACGCGAGCGAGGTTGGTCCGCAGACATGGGCGAACGAGGTGTTGGTGCAGGTGCGCTATGCACCGCTGTGGGCGCCCTACGGCAAGCCGTGGTGGTACGGAGTATCCACGGTCAGCGAGGGCCTGTCGGCGGCCGAGGAGGCCAACTACGCCGCCATTCACGACCCGAAGATCCCTCGGGTGATCATCACCAGCGAGGGGTCGAGCACGAAGGCGGACACGGAACGGCTCCTGGAGCAGATCGACCAGCGCGACGATCCGGCCGCTCACGCCGAGATGATGCTCGTAGAGACGACGCCCCACATGGTTGGCGATGAGACCACGGGGGACGCTCGCGCCGTCAAGTCGACGCTCAATGTCCACCAGATCACCGTGCTCCCGGACGAGGGGCTGTTCGTCGACTGGGACGAACAGGGGAGAAAGAAGGTGCGCTCGGGCCGCGGCCTGTCGTCGTTGTCGGTCGGCCTATCGGACGAATACACCTATGCCAGCGCCCGCGCCGCTCTGCTCGTCGAGGACGCCAGGGTGTACGCCCCCGAGCGGCGGAGCATGGACGACATGGTGAACACGCTGCTCATGCGACGCCGCGTGCGGTGGTGGAAGTACCAGACGAGGCGTGCGCAGATCGTCGCGCCCGACGAAGCGTCCGCAGCCGTCGATTCGGCGAGCGCGGGGGGGGGCCT
>CAYOCZ010000566.1:0-2153 GCA_964402475.1 uncultured bacterium
GTTTCTGGGGTTGGCCTCAGCGGCCCCTGTCGGACAGCGCTGGCTCGACCCCTTGACCCCTTGATTCCTTGACCCCTTTCCCTATTCGACATTTCTGACTTGTTCCTTCAGCTTCTCGATCTCGCCCTTGATTTCGATGGCCCGGCGCGAGATGATCATATCGCGGGCCTTGGCCGCCAGCGTGTCGGTCTCGCGCAGCATCTCCTGCGTGATGAAGTCGAGCTTCTTGCCGGACGCCGTTGACGAGGTGAGCGCGCCCAGGAACATCGAGCAGTGACTCTTCAGGCGCACGCATTCCTCGTGGATGTCGACTTTCTCGCTGATGAATGCGACTTCTTCGATGATGCGTTTGGAGTCGGACTCGACGTTCAGGTCCTTCAGCTGGGCGAGCAGGTTCGCCCGGCGCTCTTTCAGCCGCTCCGGTACCCGCCGCTCGATGGCGCGGACCGCGTGGCGGATCTTGGTGATGCGCTTCCTGAGGTCGCGGACCAGGGCCGCGCCCTCCGTCTGCTGCATCTTGACCAGTCGGGACAAGGCCAGGGCGATGACCTTGCGGCAGCGGCGCCACAGACGGCCGTGGTCAGCGTCGGCATTCCGCAGTGCGATGATGCCGGGGTAGGCGAGCACGGTGTCGAGGTCGACCTCGCCCGGAACTCGATACTTCGTCTTCAGCTCACGGGACAGCCGGAGATAGTCGCGCACCATCCGATGGTCTAGCGCGAGCGTCGGGGCCTCGGCGCTCTCGTCGAGCGAGATCTGCAACTGGATGTATCCACGGCGTACCCGGCGACGCACCATGTCGCGGACCTCGCCCTCGTACCCGGTAATCTGGGACGGCAGCTTGGCCGTTAGCTCCAGGAACTTGTGGTTGACCGCACGGATATCCACGACAATCCTCGAGTTCCACGGTGGCAGAATCGCCTCGGCCCGGCCTACGCCGGTCATGCTCTTAACCACTGGTAGCGCTCCTCTCCGGTTCTTCCAGCACGAACGTCACCGGTCCGTCATTGACCAGTTCGACAGCCATGTGCGCGCCGAACCGGCCGGTGCGGGTCGGCACTCCCAGGTACGATAGCTCGGACACAAACCGTTCGTACAGCTCCTTCGCCCGCGCCGGCTCGCCCGCGTTCGTAAACGACGGCCGCAGGCCTCGGCTCGTGTCGGCGTAGAGCGTGAACTGCGACACCACCAGCGCCTGGCCGTGCGTATCGAGCAGCGAGAGGTTCATTTTGCCGGCTTCGTCGTCGAATATGCGCAGCCGGGCGACCTTTGATGCCATCCGGCAGCAGGTCTCTTCGCCATCCTCCCGGCCTACGCCGACGAGCAGCAGCATCCCCGGCCCGATTTCTCCGGTGGCCTCGCTGCCGACCGTGACCTTGGCCCTTGTCACCCTCTGCACCGCCACGCGCATGTCATCTGGCTTTCAGCACTGCGTTGGCCACGGTCTGGCCGAAGGCCCGCGCCTGCTCCGAAGAAGCCGCGGTGATGATGTTGCGGTCGGTCACCACACCTTTGAAGCTGAACTTCGCCCCGGCCTGCGTCAGCCAGTCTACGGTAGTGCGGTCGCGGAACGCGGTTGCCTTTCTGCCTTTGAGCACGCCGGCCCGGGCAAGGGTTACCGGCGCGATGCCGATGGCGGCTACGACCTTGCCGCCATTGGCGAACTCGCGGCACTTGGCTTGGAGCAGCGAATCGTCCCAGTAGATCGCGGCTCCGGACCCGCCGATAAGGACGAGCCCGGCACAGTCCGCAACACTGACGTCGCGCAATGCCAGGTCGAGCCGCACCACCAACTGGCTCATGCTGACCGCGACGCCGCTGTCGGATGCGGCCAGCCGGGTTTCGACTCCGGCCAGGGACAAGCGCCGCAATGCCGGCTCGAACTCCTGCTCGTTGAACAACTGCTGCGGCAGGTATACGATGACGGTCCGTCCGGTCGCGCCCGCAGGGGCCGGGGCAGGCTCAACCGGTATGGCCGGCGGCTGGCCGAAGACGGCTGCTGCCAGGACGACGCCAAGAAGGATGCAACCTACTGTTCTATGCATAGAATTAGACAGAATAGGATATTCGGACCGGCGCGGAAGTCAAGCCGCCCAACCGGCCCCAGTTCCGATATAGGGACTTGATCTGGTATGAAAAAGAGAGGCTGCCTC
>CAYOCZ010000567.1:0-2152 GCA_964402475.1 uncultured bacterium
GCTTGTATGAGGTCGGGTACTGCTTCGTGCCCGGCACCCCCCGTGGCGTGGCAGTGAGCGGGTACTACGCCTATGTTGCGTCAACTTCACTGCTGCTGGTCATCCGAATCGCGGACCCGACACGCCCGCTTGAAGTCGGGCGGGTCAGTCTCGGGCCGGGCGGCGAGGGCAACGCGGTGGCCCTGAAGGGCGGCTACGCCTATGTCGCGGATGGCTCGGCCGGGCTGCGCGTAGATTCGGTTCTTGACCCGGCGCGGCCGGTCGAAGCCGGGTACTACAACACGCCCGGGTCAGCCGTGGGGGTGACCGTGCGAGGCGGCTACATCTACGTCGCGGATGGCTCGGCCGGGCTGCGCATATGTCAGTTCTACGAGCCGGGGGTGGAGGAAGGAAGGCCGCAAGCCGCAAGCCTCAAGCCGCACGCTACGGTTGTACGCGGCGTTCTCCATGTTCCGGCGTCAGGCGTGGTGCGTGGAGCGTCGTGCGTGCTGCTGGACATCAGCGGCAGCAGGGTGGTGGATCTCGTGCCGGGTGCGAACGACGTGAGCCACCTCAGCCCTGGCGTCTACTTCGTCAGGTCAGCCCAAGCACAAGCTAAAGCACAGGCAGTCTGGAAGATCGTTCTCACAAGGTAGGGAGGAACGATGAGATTCCCGGCCGTGTTCTTCGTCCTTGGCTTCTCGGTGTCGGTAGGGATCGCGCAGGCAAGTGAAGAGACTGGCCGGGTACAAGCGGCCGCACCTTCGGCGCGGGCTGCTCTTGGGCAGATGACCGTGGCCGAGCGCGAGAACTCACACATATCGATCGAGTTCGAGAGCTCCGACTCGCAACTGCTCACGCTCAGCCGCGACGTGGAACGGCTGTGGAACGGTGGCCGCCATGATGAAGCCCTGGCACAACTCCGCGACCTTGAGGCCAGCGTAGGCTGTGTGGCCGTCGGCAATTCCTGGCGCAAGGCGGTGCCGACTATCGAGACCGGACTATGGGGGCGAGACGTCCGTATCGGCAACCGCGACTCACTTGAGCAACTCGTCTTGGACGTCCAGGATTCGAGCGGATATCTCTTAGTGGCTCTCCGCCGTGGCAGCGGTCTGCCGCACTTCTCGCTCTGCATGTCAAACGATGGCGGTGTGACCTGGGACGAGACATTCACATGGAGCGGGAGCCCGCCCACGTCGATCGATGCTGCCGTGCTAGGCGACCACTTCTACGTCGCCTATAACTCGCCGGGAGAGAACGCGCGACAGGTCAGACTGCGGCGGTTCCTGTGCAGCAACGGCAGACCCGATACTATCAGCGGCAGCGGGAGCTGGGTTACCGCCTGCACGCTGGCAGTTGGGGATACCATGAAGGAAGTGTCGCTGGTTGCCTACCCCTGGACTCCTACGTACCTGCGGCAGTACATGTACATCCTGGTGTCTGACGGTAGCATCCTCTGGAGATGGAGCGACGGCAGCGCGGCGCGGTGGAGAACCGGCACAACTGGAATCGATTCGGGCGCGTCCCACGGCCTCGACGCGACCTCGAACCTGGAGTCCGACTCAACCTACTACTTCTGTTCCTACTATGACACGAGCGATACCCTGCGGATCTATGGTAGGTTCAATCCGCGTTTCTCGCTGTTTGCCGGGGCGGGCGTTCTGACCAGCATCTCAGCATACCGCGACACCATCATCTGTGCGTACGAAGACGAGACCTCTTCACCCCACCAAGTCCGCTACGTGATCAACTACGACGACGGTGATACGTGGACAATGGGCACACTGAGTAACGTTGACACTACCGCGGAGGCGCCCGCAGTCACGGCCCGCCGTGGCGGCGGAATCGCGGCCGTATTCCGGCACTACACTCCAACTCCCGAGCTGCGGTTCTGCCGGCGCACATACTCCGGGCCCTGGAGCGACCCGGTTTCGATAACGGACAACGAGCCGTACTGGAACCGACCGGGAATCGAATACCTGGGCGCGGGTGTGTACGGGGTCGTGTACCTGTCCAATACCGGCCCGGTTGTGCGTGGGGCCTACTTTGACCGGAGCGATTGGCTGTCTGGCCTTGCCGAGCAGCGGCGGCTCGACGCGAGCGAAGGGATTCTGAGCGTCGTCCCGAACCCGCTCAAGGGTCACGGTCGCCTCAGCTATACACTAACGCGCCC
>CAYOCZ010000568.1:0-2150 GCA_964402475.1 uncultured bacterium
CTTGTTGAACTAAGCCGGCCGTAGCCGGCAGATCCTTCCGTTAGTTTCAGATAAGTGATCTCCTTGCTTCGGAGCGAATGCGCATATGGAGTGCGCTGGGTACTCCAAAGCAAGGAGGGTCACAATGCATAAGTCGAAGGTTACCACGAAGCAGGGGAAAGGCCAGTCGGATTCGGATCATCGTCAACGGTTGCAGGAGCGCATGGCGGAGGTTGGATTCGTGGCAGGCACGCAGGTGGCTTATCTGCGGGAGTTCGATCGGTTCGAGAAGAAGCTGGATCGCAAGACAGCGGCGACGGCAACGATTAGAGACGCTCGTCGGTACCTGACGCGGATGAAGCAAAGAGGCGTCCCGAATGGCAGGTACAGTTGTGCATCGGCAGTGCTGAAGTTCTTCTTCGATGAGGTTCGCTCTCTGGCGTGGAATCCGATCTCGCCCCTGCAGGAGCGCATGATCAACGACATGCACCTGCACGGTTTCTCGCCACGCACGCAGCAGTCGTACGTGCGCTCGGTGGAGGGCTTGACGCGTTACCACATGCGTGCGCCTGATCAGTTGAGTGAGGAGGACATTCGCCAGTACTTCGTGCACCTGACCTGTGAGCGTAAGCTCGCGCGACCGACGGTCACGATCGCACTGTGCGGGATCAAGTTCTTCTACGAGAAGACGCTGAGACGCGATTGGTCGCTGACGGGGGTCCCGACGCCGAAACGCGAGAAGAAGCTTCCGGTCGTGCTCACACACGAACAGGTGAAGGCGATTCTTGCGCGTGTACGCACGGTGCGCCATCGTGCCTGTCTGAGCCTGATCTATTCCTGTGGGCTTCGCCTTCAGGAAGCCTGCTGGGTCAAGGTGACCGACATCGATCGCGTGCGAGGCTTGCTGCGTGTTGATGGGAAGGGTGGCAAGCAGCGCTATGTGCCGTTGCCCGAGTCGATTCTGCCGCTTCTGGAGGAGTGCTGGCTGACTCATCACAATCCGACATGGCTGTTTCCCCTGGTGGGCCGTGGGGGACGCGGACGGATTGGACGCATCACCGATCGGTGTGTCCCGCTTACTACGGTGCAGCAGGTCTTTCGCAAAGCGTACCTGGAATCGGGCGTGACGAAGAAGGTCAGCGTGCATTCTCTCCGCCATGCCTACGCAACCCATCTGCTCGAGGCCGGTGTGAGCCTGCGTCAGATTCAGGAGTGGCTCGGGCACAGCTCGCCGTCGACCACCGCGATCTACGCGCATCTGACGGCCCAGAGCGTACAAGTTGCGGCCCAGGTCGTGACACGGCTGATGGACGACATCGCAACGCCCATCTAAACCATGGGCGCTCTGGGCGAGATCTTTCGCGCCCACGGACAAGAGTACCGCGCACGCTTCGGCGCACGCATGAGTCTGGATCAGCGCCGGGCCATGCTGGCGATCGAGGCGTGTCATACGCCCGCAGCGGGGGAAGCGCTTTGGCGCTGTCCCGGCTGCGGCAAGCGGCACTTTACGTTCGTAGGATGCGGCAACCGCCACTGTCCGGCATGCGGGGGAACTCGCGCTGAACAGTGGTTGCGCAAGCACTGTGCCCTGCTCCTGCCCGATGTGGTCTACCACCTGGTTACCTTCACCGTGCCCGAGGGCCTGCGCCGGGCCATCCGGTCGCACCCGCGCGAGCTGCTCGAGTTGCTGATGCGCCTGAGCTCCGACACGCTGCTTGATGTCTGTGCCAACGACAAGTGGCTTGGTGCCACCCCCGGGTTGACGGCCCTGCTGCATACCTGGACGCGGCAGCACGAGTACCACCCGCATGTCCACTTCATTGGCACCGGCGGAGGCATCAACGAACACGGACAGTGGGTCGATGCCCACCCGAAGTTCCTTGTGCCCGTTCATGCGCTCTCATCGGTGTTTCGTGCCCGCTTTCGTGACGCGCTACGCGAGCAGCACCCCGACATCTTTGCCACGATCAAACCCAAGGTATGGAAGGAGAAGCAGTGGGTCGTGCATTCCAAGCCGGTGGGAAGTGGCGAGAAAACGTTAGCCTACCTGGCCCGATATGTTTACCGCGTTGCGCTCTCGGAACGTGACATCCTGCAACACGACTCGAACCGTATTACGGTGCGCTATCGAAAAAGCGGCACCAATGAGCCCCGCACCATGCGGCTGGAAC
>CAYOCZ010000569.1:0-2143 GCA_964402475.1 uncultured bacterium
AACCCGCACCGCCCGAGTAGGCGCGGCGTCTTCAGAAGAAAGGGCAGCGGCCGGACGCGCGGTCGCGGTCCGGACCTGGTCCTGCGCGTTCGGGTCGGGGACAGCCCACGCCGTAACGCAGAGGAACGCTGCTGCCAGTATGACGGTCACTTTGTGCTTCATAGCACCTCCTTGAGATTGTGCTTTCGGGTTTGGTGTTCTCCCTTGCTCGCCGGATTCACGCGCGGGCAATGCGCGCGAGTCCTTCCCTGTGTGCTGACACATCCTCATCCATTATGAATATAGACGCCATAGCCCGCAAGTCAAGCGGGATTGAAACGGAGAGGGGGCGGCGCGGGCCGTCCCCTCATCTCTGTCAGTTGGTGTTCTATTTCACAACCGTCACCGGCACGGTCAGCACCGAACCATCCGCATCGGCACGGACGAAGTAGACGCCCGGCACCATCCCGGCTGCGTCAAACGCGAGGTAATGCGTGCCTTCAGCCTGGCGGCCTGAGAAAACCGTCCGCACGAGCCGTCCCGAGCGGTCAAACACGCGCACGGCGAGGTTGGAGGCCCGGCTGAGCGTAAACGCAATCCTGCCCGCGCCGCGCACCGGGTTCGGCACGACGTTAAGGATGTTCTCGTCCATGATGAGCCGCCGCTGCTCGACGACGCCGGTCCAGTCGGTACGGTCGTAATAGGCCGCCCGAACAGGCGACGGTGTCATCCACGACAGATAGACTACGCCGTAGGCGCCGGACCCGAGATGCTCGATTGCCGGATGGGTCCAGTGGGGCTCGTGGTCGGCGATGGCGATCGGTGTGGTCCAGCTGCCAGTGTAGTTTCGCCACGTATAGCGGTACTCGCGCGTCGGAGTGTAGTACCGGTAGATGACGCCTGAGCCGCCACCCTCGCGCAGCGCGACGTCCGAGGCCTCAGACAGGGTAGTCGTGTCGTCCCCGACGCTCCAGTAACGCCATGGCTCGCCGGGATTGCCGCCCTGATAGTGAGTCATGTACCGTACGTGCCTGCTGACCGGACCGGGGTACATGTACGTACAGAGAACCGTGTCTTGCCAGGCGCCGATCGATGTATTGTCATCGGTCGCCTGGGTGGTTAGGAAGTTGCGCCAGCCGGCGCCGCGCCGGCCCGTGATGTGCAGCGAGTCGCCGGTACCGAGGTAGGAGACCCAGATGAACGTGCTATCATACCCCTCGTTCGTGCAGGCATCGACCCCGGTGACGGCATTGGTGATGCCAATGGGCGGATTCGTGTCCCAACTCACGGCTGAGGTGTCGTCCCAGAAGTACTTCAGGTTGCCGGCGAAGGTCAACGGCAGCACGTACAGCCGGTTGTCTTGGAAATCCTGGTTCGAGGTCATCGCGATTTCCTCAATCGAGTCGCCCCCGCTGAAGGTGGCGATGGTTGTGTAGGCCACTCCGCCCTGGAGGCTATCCACGAGTCCGGTGGTGGCGTAGAACCGACGCAGCCTCAGGCCGAAGTTGGACGAACCGGCGCCGTAGGCCACGTAGCAGTCACCACCGAGCACCGCCGCGTTGACCGACCTGAGCACGTACGGGGCAAACCACGTGAAGGTCTCGTTCCAGGACGAACCGCCGTTGGTCGAGAGATTCATCGACCAGTAGTATGTCGAACCCTCCCGGTACAGCAGAACGGCGAAGAGATTGCCGCTGGCGCGGTGGATGTCGAATGCAAGAGCGTCGATTGAGTCGCGGTTGCCGATGCGCACGTCGTCACCCCACGAGTCGGTCTCCAGGGTCGGCACCGGCGCGCGCCAGCGGTTCCCCACAGCGACCTGTCGGATGTCAACGTGTCGGCCGGTTTCTGCGAAACCAGCCAGGGCTTCATCGTACCGGCCTGTGTTCCACAGGTTCTCGACATCGCGCGCGGCTGCGTGCGCCTCGGGACTGGCGTCGCCCGGTAGCTCGAGGTTGATTTCCGAGTTCTGCCGCTCTGAAAGCGTCATCCGCTCCAGGGCTGTCCACACCGGAGCCCACGGCGCCTCTCGCCCCGACTGATCCCGGTCACTCTGTCTTGCGATTCTTGGGTTTGCGGAGATTGCGCCTGAAACAGCTGGGAGTTCCACGGCGACTGCGCTTGCCGCAATCACAAGGACTGCAGCGATTGCCATCTTACACAC
>CAYOCZ010000570.1:0-2135 GCA_964402475.1 uncultured bacterium
GTCCAGTACATGACCGCGAACCAGACCAGTTCGACGACGGTCGGCATCCAGGACCCGAGCCGGGCGATCGGCATTCAGTGCCTGTTCAACGGCAGCTACCACCGGGGCGCATCGCCGCTGGTTCCCGAGCACGCCATCCTGTATACCACCGACCCGGTGACGGGCGTCAGCGAACCCGGCGCGGAGGCGGGCTCAGAAATCATGAGGCTGGCGGTGGCGGTCACGCCGAACCCGAGCAACCGGGCGGCCCGCATAGCGTGGCAACTGCCGAAGCCCGGGCCGGTGCAGATCCGGGTCTATGATGCCGGGGGCCGGTGCGTACGGACCTTGGTCAACGAGGCGATGCCGGCCGGCAGGCACATCTCGGCCTGGGACGGCAGGGACGACCTGGGCCGGACCGTGGCCAATGGTCTGTACCTGTATCGGCTGCAGGCGGGCGACCGTTCCCTGACCGCCAAGGCGGTCCTGCTGCGCTAGTCAGCCCAAGCTCAAGCACAAGCTCAAGCGGGGGCCTCGCGGCCCCCGCTCGTTTGGTGCGCTCGGCCTGGGCGCACAAAGGCTCTACGGTTCACGGTGTCTGAGGCTGGAAGTGCGGGTTCGGCTACTGCAACCGACAAACCGGCACCGGTTCACGAAGCCGGGCTGGCGTTGCGGCAGACCGGCTGTAACTCGCCCCGGGCTAGCGGCGGGCGAGGACCGACACCCTCCGCAGGTAGCGGTCAACCGTATACACCCGCTCGCCGGAAGCCGGCGTCGCTGCCGCCCAGCAACCGTCGCCGTCGTGAATGGTGCCTGCGACCGTGTTGTCGGCAGTGTTGATGACGGTCAGGTCACCCGCGCCGGCGCACGCAACGTACGCATAGTCAGCGTTCGGCAGGTAGCATCCGTTGATCGGTCCCGACCCGGTCGGCAGCGTCCCGGCTACGGTGTTGTCCGACGTCCGGATAACGGTCACCAAGCCTGAGTACGCGGCCGAGATGTAAACGTATCTACCGTCGCGTGACGGCGTGGCGCGGTGGGCGAAGCCGGTCACAGGGACAGTCTTCACGACCGTGTTATCCGATGTCCGGATGACGGTGGCGCTGCCCTCGGTGTTGGCAGTGTAGACGTACTCACCGCTGGGCAACATGCACAGGCCGCGGGGCCCGTGGCCGACGTTCACCGTGGCCACGACCGTGTTGTCCGAAGTCCGGATAACCGAAACGTCGTTGGAGTTGATGTTGGCTACGTACACAAAGTGGCCGTCAGGTGTGCAGGCCAGCGCGTGCGGGACTTGGCCCACCGGGACCGTGGCGACAACGCTGTTGGTTTCGGTCCGGATGACTCTGACCGTGTTTTCGTAGTGGTTGGCCACATAGACGTATCGGTCGTCCGGGGAGACGGTGAGCTGCCACGGTACGCCGCCACACATGATGGTGTCGACAACACGAAGCTCATCTACGTTGACGACGAAGACGCCGTCATAGGACTCATTCGCGACGTACAGGTAGTGGCCGCTGGCGAGCATGCCCATGCCGTGAGGGTCACCACCTACGTATAGTGTGGCGATGATCGTGTCCGGATACCCGGATTGCGAGCCGATCATGATGGCGTGTCGTGGGGACAGCTCCGACTGCCGGCCGGCCACGTTCTGAGCCCGGACGCGCACCGGGTAGGCGCCGGGGGCACGCCAGGCGTGCATCATCGTGACTGGTTTTCCGCTCGGCACGTAGTGGCTCCACTCGGATTCGTGACCGTCGCCCCACGAGAACTGATAACGGAGAGGCAAGTTCTGGTAGTCGATTGTCATCGCGGTGAAACCGTAGGATACCCCGACGTCGCCGGTCCAAGGACCGCGCGGCGCCTCTGGAGTCGCGGGCGGCATGATGCCGCAGCCCGTGATCAAGACGATGCTGCATGTCGCAGCCAACAGGCTCAGGCGCTTAGACATTGTACCTCCTCTGTCGGTTCATTGTAGAACTCGAAACGACGGCTGTCAAGTCTTTTCTTGGACCATCGCTGCCCATGCGCGAGAAGCTCTGTCAATGGGGGTGTTGACTTCTGCGTTGGGCCGGGATGTCAAGACTTCAGGCCATCGGGTTCGTCGGGCGGAGGGGCGTCCGGGTCGGGTTCGAGGAGGGTGGAGGAATCGGCTA
>CAYOCZ010000571.1:0-2131 GCA_964402475.1 uncultured bacterium
GCGTCGCGGCGAGTGAGTTCTCCTGGTAGGTCACGCGCAGAGACAGCGACGTGTACAGCTCGACCTTGCCGGTTGCCGGCGTGAATTGGAGCGGGAAAACGCTGACTCCGCACAGCCGGTACCCGGTCTTGGTCCCAGTGTACCCCCACTCGACGAACTCACCCGGATAGGCAGCGCTCGAACCGTAGATTGCGTCATCGGGCCCGACTAATTCCGGCTCGGACCTCACACTGAGTGGCCGCGGGGTCTGCGCTGGATGGAGGTTGTACGTGCCGGGCAGCTCAACCTTTTCCGAACCAACCACTTCGACGTTCGTCACGGTCGCGTTCGACGGAACCACGAACGTGAAGATCGCCTGCGGGATAATCGGCTCGCCCGGCGCTGACGTCGATACGTACCCGCGCAGGTCCGCCACGTCGTAGCCGTTCGTCTTGGTGAACTTCACCTCTTCCGGTGAAAAGGTAAACGTCTGGGTTATGGTGCCGGCAACCGCCAGCGCGGGTATGACAAAACACAGCAGTGCTCTTCTCACTTCACCTCCTGGTATCGTCCGGTTCGGGAAAGAAGAACTCCAGTTCCCGGCGGACGTCCTCTTCGGGATTAGATGCGTGGACTGCATTGGTACGGACCGACGTGCCGAAATCGGCTCGGATCGTGCCGGGCGCCGCTTCGCTCGGGTCGGTCACACCGACGAAGTCGCGAACCCGGCGACAGACGTTCTCTCCTTCCAGCCGCAAGGCGACCAGCGGCCCGGAAGTGATGAACTCCACGAGCCCGGGAAAGAACTCCTTGCCCCGATGAATCGCGTAGAACCCTTCGGCCTGTGCCCGGCTCAACTGCCGCATCGCCAGACCGGTGATCCCAAATCCAGCCACTTCCAGCCGGCTGATGATCTCCCCGACGTGATGCCTCCCGACTGCGTCAGGCTTTATCAGGAGCAGCGTCCGGTTCAGGCTGAAGGGTTCCGACAGGGAAACATTCTATTCGCCGGTCGCGGAGGTGTCAACGAGGCTCGCGGCTTGGCTTCGCCGCAAGCTCGGCCGAAACCCGCGCCGCCAGCCCGGTCACGCCGGCGATGATAGCCCGAGAGCTGCTCGTCGCGAGTGTCACCGCGTCCACGCTGTCAGGCCGGGCTGGGTCGAAGGCGAGCAGCCGTCCGAGCAGGCCGCTGCCGGATATGATGTCCATGTAGGCCGGGGTCTCGCAGTTCTCAAGAATGTAGATGCGCACCGGTCTCGCCTGCGCGTCAAAAAATACCTGCACCGGAACCACGCCCATGTAGCCCATGCCAGTCACCCCCGCGCTGTCCGAGAAGACCTCGAACCCCAGAACCCGGCCGGAGCTGTCGCTGATGACCCGGTGCGGAAACGGCTTGGACACCGACCGTACGGAACCCGCGGTCGGGAACGTCTTCCTGACCGCATCGGGAAGCGTGTCCGGCTTCGGGGCAATTGGCGGCTTGTTGGCCGGGACCCTCGTGTGTGCGCTCTCGACAACCGGCGCAGTGATCGGGGTCTCAATCGCCGCAGCGGCTGTCTCCGATTCCGGTACCGGAGCCCGGGTCTGCCCCTGCTTCGGTGCCGGCTCGCCGCCGCACGCCCCCACCACGATACAAAGAGCGGCCGCCACACACCGAGAGACATACTTGGTATTCATGGTCTGAAAACGGAGAGCGATTCTAGCAGAACAGCACCTCAGGTCAACACCCCCCTCGCGACCGACCGGCCAGCTTGACAGCGGCCTGCCCCGGCGGCAATATCATCACAAGCATGAATGCCAAACGCGCAGGGACGCAACTGAAGAAGGTCGTCGAACCCTACCTGGAGGACATCGCTGGCGTCGCCTCCGAGTTCTCGCGCCGCGGCTGGGCCGAGGCCAACGCCGGCAACATCTCGGTCAGACTCGGGGCCGGGCCCGTGCTCGGTGCCATGTTGGTGAAACGCGCGGATACCAGGATGCGCGATCTTGCCCGCGACCCGGCTAAGGGGCTGTGCCTGCTCCGGTTCGGCGCCGGCGACCGGTCGTACTCGGTCCTGCCGAAAGGCACGAAGCCGTCGAGCGAACTGCCTGCCCACGTCGCCGTGCACGACATACTGGCGAGGTTCCGCTCCCGTGACCGCGTCGTCGTCCA
>CAYOCZ010000572.1:0-2131 GCA_964402475.1 uncultured bacterium
GGTGTCTACCGGCATGGCGATGATCTCAGACCTCACTGCGGCCTGGATCGCTACCGGGCGCAGCAGCTTCCGGCCGCTGAAGCTGGACACGATCGCGAGTTTGGTAGTCCCGGCGGCAGATCCCGTACAGGACCGCATCGACCGCGTGTTGGTCAAGCCCGCGTTCTACAATGCAGACTCGGAGATCACGCAGAAGAAGAATGCAATCACCGGGTTGTATGGCGCTCCGACCGCATCCTTCCAGCGGCTGCGAATGTCGATGCGATCGGGGACGTACCTGGAGTTTCTTGCCGGCGACGCGGAAATCTGCGTCAAGACGGGCACGCCGGCCGGGGTGCCCGTTGCTCCGGCAATCGATGCGGGCGCAGCGTCGGTTTGCCAGGTTTACGTCACTGCGGCGGTGGCTGTGATCCAGACTGCAGACCTGACCGACGAGCGCATGGCAGCTCGAACGCTCGCCACGTTTCCGCGGGTCGTCGGAAAGGCATCGCTGTCCCTTGGCGCTGGCTTCGTTTACGCGGCCGACTACACGCAGTTGGCGAGCTACGGCGGCGCTACCGTAACCAACATCGTGCAGGTGGGCGCTGGCTCCTGGACATTCACGGTGGATGGCCTGGGCGATCCGAATCTCGCGCACATGAGCTTCAGCTCGGAAGTGGCGTTGGCGTTGCCCTATGCGTTCGGGTTCTGGCGGACGGCCACGGGGTTCCTGATGAACAGCTACGAGGTCATCGGGACAGCGTTGACCGATGTGGACGTGTTTTTTGAGCTGACCGCAGGCACAGGCGCAGGGACGGCAATGCCGTAGGAGGGCTCGTGTCAGTCACCATCACCATCAACGCAGTGGCCGCCAACCTGGACGACGCGCCCATCGGCGTCGCCGCTGCCCTGTCCGAGCTCGGCGCCTTCGCGTCTGCGTCTAGCGTGCAGTGGGAGCTGACCACGCCACCGGACAGCTCGGCGGCGCTGACGACGGTGGGCGCCATCATGGCAGCCCCCTTCGATAACGACTTCACTCCCGACGTGCCCGGCAATTATCGGGTGCGACTCATCGTCACGCTGACGAGCGGCACGGTCGAGGAGGACACGAAGCTCGCGCGGGTCTTGATGCCCTGGGGCGTGGACGCCGACGAGACTCTCCCCGCTCCGCTCGAGGAGCGCGAGGAGGACGCGAACATCGGGTGGGCAGACGAGGCCAACTTGATGCGCCGGTCTGCCCATGCACGGTACTCCGGCGCCGAGTGGCTCACGGTGCTGAATGACACCGGCGCGGACATCCCCGCTGGCACCGTCGTCCAGGTCAACGATGTCTTGGATTGGCCTAGCCAGACTGGGGCAGGCACAGGATCCGCCGTACCGGGCGCCACGGTCGACTACATCAGGACCATCGTGCCTGCGACGACGGCCGCCGAGAATCTGGCGCTCGTTGTCACCGCGATCACGGACGGCGCCAAGGGGCGCGTGCTTCGCCGTGGGATCGTCGTGTACGACACGACTGCGTTCGGGGTCCCCGTCAACTCGTTCGTCGGGTACGCCGGGGTAGGCGCCCTGCTCGTGCCGTACCACACATGGGCGGCGGACGGCGCGTGCGGCAAGATCTTGGTCGCAGGGACGCCATCTAGCGCCCCTCCCGGTGTGCTTTGGTTCGACCCAGGCACGGCGGAGCGGCTCTGGCAGCCACCGCTGCTTGAGGTAACGCTGTCCGACAATGAGGCCGCACCGGTTACGGTCGGGTCTCGCCTACAGTGGGTAGTCGCGGTCACCACATCCGCGATGGTCAGATACGAGATCACGAGAGGGGCCACCCCAGACACAGAGGTGGGCCACATGACCGTGTCAACCGAGGGCGTCGGCTCCGTGTCTGTCGCGTCGCACGTCGGGGCGGTAGATCCAGGCGTCGTGTTCTCCGTGGCAGTTGGCGCCGGGGTCGCAGCGCTCAAGTACACGACTACGAACACTGGCTTCGACGCCACGCTCAAGTTTCGGCTGCTCGAGGAGTTCCGCGCATGAGCTTGCACACGTACTCATCGACAGGCATCGGACGGCGCATTGACGCGACGCTGGCCGACAACACCGGCCCGGCGGACGTGTCGGCAGCCAACATGTCCTGGGCGGTCGCCGACTTCCCTGC
>CAYOCZ010000573.1:0-2130 GCA_964402475.1 uncultured bacterium
AATACACATTGATTCTACAGCACTTGCATGATGAGTAAACCGCATAATCATGTAAAGCAAAGCCTGCAGTTCTGGAGCGGCGACCTGCCGTGGCGGGTGTACGATGAGCTTGTCATTTACACCGGGCCGAAACCAGTTCGTCGTGTCGAAAATCGAACGTGGCTCATCGCCTATAGCCGGGGAAAGCTGTAGCCATGCGGGCGCGAGGTATCCTGATTGCGGTCCTGTCTGTCGTGGCGTGCGCACGACAGATCACTGCTGTTGGGCATTCAGGCTACGCGCCGAAGTGGCACGTCGGCGACTGGTGGGTGGTCAAGACGTGGGAAGAGACGGGGAGTGCGATCCCGCCATTTTGGGCATGGCACTATTACCGGTATGATATTGCCCGCATCGAGAAGATCGGCGGGCTCGACTGCTTCGCGGTAGAAACCCGGCGGTCCGGGCCTGCTGGGGAAATCTCCGATTTCCCTGCGAACGTGTTCTACGTTCACAAGGGCGACTGGTTCCTGGCCCGGGGCCCGAACGTTGGACGCGAACTCCGACTACCTCTCTTTCCACTGCGGTCCGAGAATCCGGATACGACCATCAGGTGGCTCGACTACCCCTCGTTGTGGCTGCGGGAGACATGCGAGGCAGCGGATTCGGCCGAGGTCCGCCGCATTCTCGCCGAGGGAGATACAGCCGGTGGTCGGGTCGCGCAGCCTACCGGCGCAGTCTATCAAGTTCGGGTCGAGCGGGGTGAAGAACCGGAGCCAGGACCTCCGGTCCCCCACGGCTGGGGAAGACGAATAGACGGGAGTCTGCAGCTCTGGGGCGGCGGTCAACCGTGGCGCGTGTACAACGAAGAGTACATTGAGTTCGAACGACCGAAGCCTACCCGACGACTTGTTGAGCGAAGCTGGCTCATCGCCGTCGGGCATTCGGGGAAGTAGTGTCGCGCGGGACTACTCGCGGCGACCGAGAAGCCTCCTGAGCCAGGCTATGACCCCGTCCGCGAACGGCTCAAAGTAGGCTGCGCCGGGATAGCGGTCGGCTGACGCCAGGCTCACGCCGACCGCTGCCGCTTGCGGCTCCAGGTTCTTGCCCCGGGTGACAGCCGGGCCGATGATGCTATAATGAACCCATGACGCGGACTTGTGACGAAGTGCTGCAACTGCTGGCCCGGAATCGGGACCGGATTAGGTCATTCGGGGTCCGAAGTCTGGCGCTATTCGGGTCGGCCGTACGCAACGAGGCCACCGAAGCGAGCGACCTAGACTTCCTCGTCGAATTCGACCGCAAGACCTTCGACAACTACATGGACCTGAAGTTCTTCCTTGAGGAGCTGCTCGACCGTCGGGTTGACCTTGTGCTCAGGGATACCGTGAAGCCGCGACTCCGCGGGCCGATTCTGTCCGAAGCTGTCCATGCAGCGGGACTATAAGGCGTATCTCGAAGACATCATTGAAGCCGCAGATGCGGCTCGGGAATTCGTCACAGGCATGGACAAGGACGAACTGGGCAGAGACCGGCGTACGCGTGACGCGGTCGTCCGGAACCTCGAGATCATCGGCGAGGCAGCGAAGAAGCTGCCGGCCCAGACGAAACGTGACCACCCCGAGGTTGAGTGGAAGAAGATAGCCGGACTGCGGGACATTCTGGTCCACGATTACTTCGGCATCGACATGGACATCGTCTGGGACGTTGTGCAGAACAAGCTGCCGGTTCTCACCGAGCAGGTCCGGCGCATCCTCGACGAATCAAAGTAGCGTCCAAGCAGCGCAGGACGCGGAGGCCCCGCGCTGCACGAGCTATTGGGAAGAAGCATGGATGCGGCATCGAGTCCTGCCAGGCTGACGAGCGGTTTTCTCTCCTGACCGCCACCGGCGGCCTACAGCTCCCAGCCAACGGCCAGCAGCGGCGCGAAGCGCATCCGTAGGTCACTCCAGCCGGAATCGTGTTGGTGTCTTGGTGACCTGGTGGTAGACGTTCGATCCGGCTTCTGAGCTTCCTCGTCGGTTTTGACTTCGCCTCTGACACGGATATAGTCTTGCCCGATGAGCGACAATCCACAGGAGCAGCAACCGCCGATACCGACCAGCGGGCACGACCGCGAAGTCAGGCTGGCCAAACTCGCGAAGCTGCGCGAGG
>CAYOCZ010000574.1:0-2128 GCA_964402475.1 uncultured bacterium
GAGTTCGATAGCTGGAAGGCCGAGCAGAAGGCCAATGAGCCGGACCGGCGCAAGGCGACGATGGCGCTTGCCGGGCTGACCGGCGCGGAAGAGCGTGACGGCAAGGAGCATATGTCCAAGGAACAGCTTGGGCTATACGCCCGGAGCATCATGCTCGCCGCCAAGACGGGCCACCTCGACATGCCGGATGATGACATGGTGTGCCAGGCGCTGACACGCGGCGTTGCCGGAAGCGGCGGCTACCTCGTGCCAGACGACTGGGCCATCGACATCGCCAAGGCGGCCGAGAAGTTCGTCAAGATTTGGCCGATCTGCGACGTGAGGCCGACGGACCGCGATGTGGTCCGCAGGCCGGTCCAGTTCGACGCCGACGTGAGCGACGTGAACGTGGGAGCCTCGGCCGCAAGCGAGGCCGCCAACATCACGGAGACAACCATCGCCTGGCGCGAGAAAACCTGGACCATGTACCGCAACGACGCCTACTACCCCGCGTCCCTGGAATTGCTCCAGGACAGCCCCATCGACATCTACAACGAGATTACCAGCGCGGCGGGCCGGGCGTTCAGGCGGCAGCGGGAAAAGCTCCCGCTTGTCGGCAGCGGGACGAGTGAGGCCACGGGCATCCTCGTGGGCACCGGTGACGAGGCGGTCAGCACCTACGACATCGGCGCTGCGCTCACGGCGGCGAAGCTCATTGACCTCATGTCCCAGCTTCCGGAAGAGTATCGAGGAGACGCAGCGGCGGTGATGTCGAAAGTCCTGAAGTTCAACGTGGTGACGGACCTTGCCACGAACATCAGGAACATCGACATCCTGGAGCTGCCGAAAATCCTTGAGTCGCCCTACATGACTGGGTCGCACTACCAGAAGGTCGTGTACGGCGACTTCTCCTACTACCGCATCTATCGGCGCAAGCTGATGGATATGGTGACGGAGGTCAAGGCCAGGTCCTACTCGGTCGACGTGGCGTTTGTCGAGCGGTGGGATGGCAAGGTGACGGTGCCCGACGCCTTCCGCATCGGCACCGGCGCGTCGTACTAGACGTAAAACGGTTTGGGATGAGGCCCGTCTCCATCGGGCGGGCCTCGCCCGACCTTGTGCGGGGAGAGAAACATGTTCGTTCGGATAATGCGCAAGAACAGGATCGACGGGCGGGAAGTTAAGCCCGGCGACGTCATCGAGGTGCCGGACGGAATTGGCAATCACCTGCTGCGCATCGGGCACGCGGAGGCTCTGGCCGATGTCAAGGAGACGAACTTCGAGCCGCCGAAGCCGGAGACGAAACCAGAGCCGCAGTCAACGTCCAAGGGATTGCCGACCGGAGACTTGCTAAGGGAACGCGCATGGGTGCTGGAGAAACTGTAGCCGTCTGGCCCGTCATCGCCACACGCGACCGGCATGAGGAGTGCCGCGAGCAGGTGAACCGTCTGCTGCGGCAGCTCAAGGGCGACGAGCGGATAGTCGTAGTCGCCGATGGTGACGCGACACTGACACTGCCGGAAGACGAGCGCATCCGGTGCGTGACGCTCAATCACTGTGGCGTGAACGTCGCCCGCCGGCTGGGCACGTCTCTGGTGCCGACGGACGCCGTGGTGTGCGAGATAGACGACCACGACTGGGCGGAGCCGGAGCTGCTGACGGAGCTGCGTCGTGCGTTCAGCGACCGGAGTAAGATGGCGGCCTACACCGACGTGCTGATAGCGGACTCCAAGCGGCTGGTCAAAAACCAGCTCGATAAGTGGGACATTGCGAAGGGCGACGGGTTCACGAATGGGCGGCTCCAGGTCGGCGTCCGGGCATACCGCAAGTGGGTATATGACGCGGTCGGCGGCTGGCCACTCGACATATATCCGGCGGGTGATCTTGCGCTCATGGTGATGATAGAGCAGCTTGTTGGGAAGCGGGCCGTGGCCTACATTCAGAAGCCGCTGATAACCGTAATAATGAGTCGCAACGTAGGGCTGTCGGGTACTCAGCGTAACGCGCAGAATGAGTCGGCCCTGAAGATCATGCGGATAAGCCGCGACGGCGGGTTCAGGCTGCCGTTCCGGCTCAAGGCAATAGAACGGTCCGTGGAGGCGAAGCCCGTCAAGCAGGAACCTATTATGCGACCTGTTCAACTATTGCC
>CAYOCZ010000575.1:0-2127 GCA_964402475.1 uncultured bacterium
ACAGTCCCCATTTTCGGCTGAAGCGCGGCAGATGCTCTACGTGGCCGCGGACCACGCACGGGCCCTGACCTTCGCTATTGCCGACGGCGTAATCCCGTCGAACGAGGCGCGCGGCTACATCCTACGCCTAATCCTGCGCCGGGCGCTCTATTTCGCGCACCGGCAGGGCGTGACCGAGCCGTTCCTGTACAAGGTATCAGGCGAGGTTGTGGAGTTGACGCGACAGTGGTATCCCGAGTTGGTGGTCAAACGCGAGCAGGCCGCGCTGATGATCAAGTCCGAGGAGGAGCGGTTCCTGCGCACGCTGGACGCGGGCCTCGAACGCTGGCAGAGCGTGTTAGAAGTGAACAAGCGCGACGGAATAGTGCCGGGCGAAGACCTGTTCAAGCTGCATGACACACACGGGTTCCCAATAGAGCTGGTCAAGGAACTGGCCGAAGGGGCCGGGGTGAAACTCGACTTGGATGGGTTCAACCGGCTGATGCAGGAGCAGCGGGAGCGGAGCCGCAGAACCGCCACTGTCACGATGAGAATGTCAGTCGAGGCCCACGCACTGCCGACGTTCGTGGGCTATGTCAAAGATGAGGTAGATACCGAACTCATGTATTCCGTCAAGTTACCTGACGGCACATATGAGGTACTGCTCAAACAGACCCCGTTCTACGCCGAGATGGGCGGCCAGGTCGGCGACACCGGCCGAATCATCGGCGAGGGGTTCGAGTTTGGGGTCCTCGACACGTACACTCAGCAGGGCTTGAATACCTGCAAGGCTAAACTGGTGCGAGGAGAGCCAACGCCGGGTAAGGTCTTTGCCGCAGTCGACAAGGAGCGGCGCCGGGAAATCGAACGAGCCCACACCGCCACTCACCTGCTCCACGCGGCGCTCCGGAAGACGCTCGGCGACTACGTGAAGCAGGAGGGTTCGCTGGTCGAGCCGGGTCGTCTGCGGTTTGACTTCGCCGCATTCGAGCCCATGACCGCGGACCAGATTCACGCAGTCGAGCGAATGGTGTATGATCAAGTCGTCGCCGACCGCGAGGTGCGGCCCCTGCCCAACACCCTGCTCGACGAGGCGCGGGCGATGGGTGCGCTCGCTTTCTTCGGGGAGCAGTACGGCGAGAAAGTGACGGTAGTGAAGGTCGCCGACTTCTCGATGGAGCTCTGCGGCGGCACCCACCTGAAGAGCACCGGCCAGATCGGCATGTTCCGCATCACCTCCGAGACCGGCGTCGCTGCCGGGATCCGCCGAATCGAGGCGCTGGTCGGCAAGGCGGCGTTCGAGCGGGTGACCGCCGAGCGGCGGATGATTGACGAGCTGCAGCAGAAGCTCGGTGTGAGCGAGGACGTGCTGGTGAAGAAACTGGGGACCGTGCTCGAGGAACGGAAGCAGCTTGATGCACGGGTCAAGCAGCTAGAAGACAACCTAGCCCAAGCTAGAGCACAGGAACTTGAGAAACGAGAGGCGTCGCTGCCGCAGGGGGAGCTGGGGTTGCTTGGGCCCGGGGGCCGCCCGCTCCTTAACGCTGCATACGATGCATACCACAAACAAGATGCCAGTGGTGACGTGAAGGTCACTGTGGAACATTACTCAGACTTCAGCGTCGCCCAACTCAGGAATGTCGTTGACCGGCTACGAGCCGCCTGGGGGCAGAAGTATGTCGGGCTACTGACTGGTTCGGTGAGCGAGGGGCGCCTGCGCTACGTTGTTTTTGTCAGTCCAGACCTGCAGAAGGTGCTGCCGGCCGGCAAGCTGGCCAAGGCGGTCGGCGCGGCGTTGGGTGGTGGCGGCGGCGGCAAGCCGGACTTGGCTGAGGGCGGCGGCCAGCGCGACAAGTTGGGCGCGGGACAGGAAGCATTCCGGAGCGCGGTCAGAAGCGCGACTTCAACACCGACAACCTAACACGGGGACTGTCCCTTCGTAGGGCCCCGTGCGACTCCCAGGGACTGTCCCCGCTTTCGAATGCAGACACCAGAATGCAGAACTGCGGACGAGAACGGGACCAACCACAGATGACACGGATGAACGCAGATTCCCGGGAGCCGCGTGCTACTGACTTCACCATTCTGACTTCGTCCGGGGTCACTTGGTGTCTTTGTGTCTTGGCGGTGAATTCCCATCCGGATTCC
>CAYOCZ010000576.1:0-2127 GCA_964402475.1 uncultured bacterium
GTATGAGTTGTCAGCGGCTCGTGCGGAAGCGCTGCCAGCCGGCGGCTGATAGGAGCGCGAGCAGGGGTGCTAGAGGCACGCGAAAGCGGGACGCCGCCTCGGGTCCGGCGGAGATGACTATGAAGTACGCGAGCGTCGCAACCACGAACACGACACCGGGCGTCCAGCTGCCACGCGTCGCGCGCGCCAGCCACAACACAACGCCAGCGTAGACAACTGCTAGAAAGGCCAGTCCCCACAGGGAGGAAAGGAAGAGGAATCGGTGCACCGACCAGACCATGGGCAGGAACGACGCGGGCGCAACCTGAAGATGGGCTAGCAGTTCCTGTCCCCGCTGGTCCGTCTCGATTCCCGCCAGAACGGCAAGGCAGAATGTCCCCGGGTCAAACAGGAGCGCCGCCGTGCTGCGCAGGTGCATGAGTATGTACCAACCCGGGTTGCTGGCAATGGTTGCGATCCCGTCACGTAGCCATTGCTCGCCGAGCACCGCGTGGTTGCGACCGGCGAACTCCGGACGTTTGGCCACCCAGCCGCTGAAATCGGTACGCTCGGTTTCCAGTCCCATTTCGCGGTGAACCTGGAACAGCGGCTTTCGGTCACGCATCGAAACCGCGCCCGCGGCCCGGTAGAAGTACATGTTGAGGCCCTCGAGGTGGCTGAACCGCGCGCTGCCGGTCTTGCGCAGGTTGTTCACCTGCCAGCCGCCGACGAGCAGTGCCGGTGCGAGCAGGAACGCACCGGCGCGGGTCAGGGCCAGCCGCCACCTGACACGGCTGGTAATGGTCACCCGGTCCTTCAGCACGAGGAAGGCCGCGATGCCTGCAGCGCCGAGCGGCGCGAGATAGTACCCGATGGGCCGGATGTGAATCGCGCACGCCAACGCGAGTCCGGACAACGCGAACCCGGTCCAGCCGCGCAGCGGCGATAAGTCTCTCACCAACAGCCAGACAGCCGTCAGTGCGAGCAGCGTGAAAGCCGTCTCGGACATCAACATCTGGGCCGAACAGACGCTCGCGACGTCCAGGGACAGCAGGGCCGCGGCCCAAGTGCCGACTCGTGGACCGAACAGCTTCCGGCCGAGAAGCCACGTGAGTGCAACTGCACCGGTAGCAGCAAACGACTGCAGTACGATGACCGGCAGCGCGGAATCGCCGAATACCGGGTACACAGCGGACAGTACCAGCGGGTAGCCGGGCGTACGGAACGCCTCGTACACGAACGGCGGGCCGCTCGACCGGCTGAATACGCCCCGCCCGAACATGTTCAGGGCTAGGTAGTGGTAGGAGGCTGAGTCAGGGTGCCAGATTGCGATACGGTTGTGGAACCAGACGAGGAGAGCCAGACCGAGCTTGGTCAGAAGTGAAAACCCGAGAATCAGTACAAGCGCGGCTCGGTCGCGACTGCAGACCCTTCCTGACGACTGCATCGCGCGATTCTACCGCGGGGCCGTCGTCGGTCAAGAAGACGGCCCGGACTACGCTGGCAATGCGGGCAACGAACTGCGGGCACGCGTTCTCCGAGTGTTCGCCGTTCGGAGAGGCTGCACCGGCGCTAGAAGAGCCGGCGGTTGTAGCCCAGGCCGACGCGCTGGAAGTTGAACCCAGGCATAACCGGCACTTTGCTGGTGAGGATCGTCAGACCCCACGTGAGCGTCACCGCATCCCTGGGCGTGAAGGCGAAGCTGTGGTTGCCGGCAATCGTGGAGGCCTGCCCGGTACCCGACGGCTGGTAGGCAACCGACAGACTGTTCTGTAGGCGGACGCGGAAGAAGGACTTGCCCGCGGACAGGCCTTAGCTCTGGTAGCTGTGCGTGCTGTCCGGCCCGTTCCCGGCGAGGTCGTAGGTGTGGCTGAACGAAGTTGATAACGTGACCGGTATCTTCGGCGTAATCGAGTAGCTGAGCGCGATGGTCAGGGGCCGGCTCCGGCCGTCGGTCCGGCGCATCCGGTCATCCCGCAGAACCGGAGGATGGAGCCAAGCAAGTGCTTGATGGGCCGGAGCCGGGATGCGTGTCCCCCGCCGTCGGGAGCATAGTGCAGCGGCGGGGAATTGCCTCCCCGCCGCAGTGTGCTAAGGGCTGTTCGCCTAGTGCGTAACGATGACCTTGGCCACGGGCGCCTCCGCACC
>CAYOCZ010000577.1:0-2125 GCA_964402475.1 uncultured bacterium
GTCCGCTCGCCGCGGGTCCATCTCGCGCACCCAGTCGCGCCCGCAGATCGTACCGTCACGGGTCGTGACGGTGGCCTCGGCAAGTTCTCGCAGGGAGAAGTCTTGCGGGTCCAGTTGTTTTGCATCCAGCGCTTCTCTGAGGTGCTGACAGGTGGCTCTCGCCCCGTCCAGCTCCGTGCGCCGCTTCAGTTCGCGATAGTTGATCGCTCTAGTCATTCTGTTTTCTCCTTATCAACCGCTCGGGCTACCGCCGGCGATTCCACCGTGCATCACGGTCGATTCGATCTCGACGAAGAGCGTGGTGGTGGCTGACGCTGCCCGGCGGGCGACCTTGGCGATCGCATACTCCGCATCTGCTACGGCGGCAACTGTCTGATCCAGCAGACCGTCTCCGTCGCTGTTTTCGTCGACGCCGATGTTGTCACCGATCTCATAGGTGGCCGATGCACAGATGTACTCAAACACGCCGGCGGTAGCGACACGGATCTCATCCGTATCGCCGTTCCGGCTCTGCTGCATTGCCACGCCGATAAAGTTGTCGGCGAAGGTTTCTTGGTTGCCAGCCTCGCTTTCTGCGTCCGCTTGGGACGATGCCGGGAGGACATCGTCGGTGTTCAGATACAGGAGGTCGCCGATCTCGATGACGGTCGTGCTGTCGACCGCCGCCAAGATGGGCTTGGTGTCCCCGTATCTCCATCGCATTACGTTTGCCATGGTCTACGCTCCTCTATGTTCGGGTAATGGCCTCGGCCAACGTCTTGCCATCCGTCACTGCGGTGGTGTTCTCGCTGCCGGCCGTATGCTGTTCCTTGGACTGCGGACGCTTGACGGGAGCAAGGGTCTTGCGATCCTCGATCAATGCCGTGCGGGCCTCGTCGTCCTTGGCGTCCATGAGCTGTTGCCGGAAGATGTCTGTCACCAGTGCTTCGGGCAGCTTCGCCTCGTCAAGCACCTTGGTGACGGCCGCTTCCTTCTCGGCCTGTTCGGCGGCAAGCGCCTCGGCAGCCTTGTACCGGTCCACCTCTTCGCCCAGCGTCTTGGTCTTGTCGCCCAGTGTTTTCACCTGTGCAGCCTGTTCGGCAACCTGTGCCGTCAGCTTCTGCACTTCCGATGCGTCCTCAGAGGACGCTACCGCAGCCTTCTCGATGGCCTCGTACAAATCGGGCCGATCGGTCTTGAGCTGTTCCAGGGTGAGTTCTTTCATGTCGAAAGACTCCTCTTCTTGTTCCGTTGTTTCAGCCTCGAACAGCCCACGGGTCGTTGCCGGATCGGTAACGAGGTCCACAGACTGAACACGTACAATTTCCTCGACGATCACCCGGCCGCCTTTGGCCCGGCTCGTCCTGGCTTGGACGTTGTGGGATAGCCCGACACTTTCGGGCGAATGTTCGGCATCCCAAGCAAGCTGCTCTGCCAGCGGGTGCTTGGGGTTGTAACGGAGGTCTCCGAACAGGCCGGCGTCTGCCTCGCCTAGTCGGATGTTCTGGAGTACGCCAATCCGGTCTTGGTAAGAGCGGGGCTCCAGTTCCTTGCCCCGAGCCGGATGATTGACGTTGACCTTCGCCCCCTCATAGAGTGCAGTAGCACGGGCCACGGCTTCCTTGAGGTAGCTCCTGCCGTTGGCCGATTCGAGGCCGAGGATCTTGACGCCCTTGACCAGACCGGGCTCTGCTGTCAGGCGAATGCCACGACTTGAGGCGTATTCGGTAAGCGTTTCAGTTGTTTCCATGTCTCTATTCCGCGCACGAAAAAAGCCCGCATTCCCCCACATCGTTGTGGGAAAACACGGGCTCGTTGGTGTACCTCTGCCCGAGGATATCAGGTTGTCAGGTTCGCTGGATTATCTCCATGGTTGCATCAGTAACCGCAAATCATCTTCTACCGTTAACTTGAGGGCGACCCAAAGCCGTACCCAAGTCCCCTTGGTTGTCTCCAAAATTTGCTCGTTGCTCTGGTGCCAAGCATTCAAACAACGCCTCAGCGCAAACGCCAATCGCTCTCGCTTCACTTCCTCCCAGGTCATTTCGCTAAGTAGCTTGCTCATGGCGGTGGAGGGTAGTTTGCCTCTTGCTGTGCCTTGGTTCCGATGTGCTTGCCAGCCTTGTAACGTACTCGGATCACAACC
>CAYOCZ010000578.1:0-2118 GCA_964402475.1 uncultured bacterium
GTTCCCGCCCCTGCGCCAGCGGTGGAAGTCAAGGCTGACGTGACCGCGCCGGCCGAGGACGCCACAGCGCTGCTGCTCAAATCTCTGAACGAGGCGGTGGCCAGCCTGGGCCAGAAAATGGCCGAGCAGGCCACGCAGCTGACCGACCTGGCCACGCGGTTCGCGGCCGGCCAGAAAGCCGACGCGGACGCCGCACTGGCCAAGGCTGCTGGCGAGAAAGCGGATGCCGATGCCGCGGCGGTTGCGGCTGCTGTCAAGGCTGAGGCGGCTGCTGCGGACGCGGCGGCCGGCGACATGCTGCTGGTCCCGGGGGCGGCTCCGATCACCGAAGACAAGACGGCTGAGGGGGCCAAGTCGGCCCGTGACGACCTGAACGAGGACGACCTCAGCTCGTCCCCGCGGCTGAAGTCCATCCGGGAGAACCTGGCCAAGGGTGGCCTTCCCCCGCTGGTCTGAAAACATGTACCTGAGTTCGACGAAGGACCGGGATTCCGGTCCTCGGTAGCGACAGCAAGATAACTTCCCGCGACCGTGGTCCCGGGCAAACGAGGAGCAGAAGAAAATGGCGATTGCAGAAGGCAGTGGGCTTCGGCCTACCTGGGCGCAGAAAGCCGACCTGCAGATCTCCCAGATCGCGTCCGGTGGCGAGCTGGTCCGGGAGCAGGTCGAGGAGTACTTCCTGGTGGCGATCGCGCAGGCGGTCATGCTCGACAAGGTCCGGACCGTCATCATGGGCCGTGACCAGATCGAGTTCCCCATCGTGAGCACCTTCGGTGACGCGGTGTGGCAGCCGGCCTCCGAGTACACGGCGCTCCCCGAGGGGCAACGCGTCCGGCCGGGCTTCGACCAGACCGTGCTGACCGTGCACGAGATCATGTCCGAGGTGCGCTGGCCGAAGCACGTCATGAAGCAGCAGGTCGAGCGCGAGAAGCTCAAGAGCACCCTACTGGGCTATCTGGCCCTGCACCACAAGGGCGGCTGGGACAACCTGATCATCTCCGGCGACACCGCCAGCGGCGCCACGGCGTTCCTGCGGCTGTTCAACGGCATGATCGCGGGCGCGACCACCTACGTCTACCCGGCGGGCACGGTGTCTCTGTCCAGCACGGTGATGGAGACCATCAAGTTCACCCTGCCCAAGGCGTACCGGGACGGGCGCAACCTGGCCTACTTCACCGCCGAGGAGGCGCAGAGCGCCTACCTGCGCGAGCTGGAGAGCCGCAACACCTCGCTGGGCGACAAGGTGATCGTCGACGGCGAGGAGATGCCGGCCTACCGCAAGAAGCCGATCTTCGAGGTGCCCCGCTTCCCGACCACCCTGGGCATCGGTGGCAACGAGACCGTCGTGATGTACTGCGATGCCAAGGACTTCCTGTTCGGCATCCGCGAGAACATGGAGGTCGAGACCGAGTACAACCCGCGCCTCCGGGCTTTCTCGGTGATCACCACCGCGTGGATCTCCCAGGGCTGGATGTACGAGGAGATGGAAGTCAAGTCGACCGGCGTGCTCGCGGCATAAGGTCGGAACCTGAACGCATGATCCGACGGGGGCCCTGTGCCCCCGACGAAAGGAAGGATAGTCATGGCCATCAGCGCAGCCGCGAAAGTCGGCAACCAGATCCTCTTCGGCAAGGAGTACACCGGCGAGGCCCGCATCCGGATCACCCTGGACAACGCCTACCCCAACCCCGGGGGCTACACCAGCTTCATCGCCACCACGGTCAAGGGCATCAGCGGGCTCGAGGGCGTCACCGTCTTTGACGTCCCCACGACCCTGATCACGAACGGGGCGGGCGCCTTCCTGCTCACGTACTACAACCGTGCGACCGATGCCCTGCGCCTCGTGGTCGCGGCCACGGGCGTCGAAGTGGCCAACGGCGTGGACCTGTCGCTCTACGCCGCAGTCGAGCTGATCGTTCGCTACTACTAGGACCGGTCCTCGTCTGACCCGCGTTCGGGTGCGGTAGACCCGGACACCCTCATTTTTCTCGTTCTACCCTCTTGCCATCGTCTTGCCTGGGTACTACACTCTGTCTGTCATGCATGACACGACACAGGAGATCCCCGTGCGCAAGCAAGTAGAACCCGGTTCCACAGGTCCCCTTCCACCCCCTGCCC
>CAYOCZ010000579.1:0-2118 GCA_964402475.1 uncultured bacterium
ACCCAGTACAGAGGCTCATAAGTTTTGTCGATTCAAGCTTCGCGGGCCGGAATCTTTGCCCCAGATAAGGACATCGAACGTGATAGGCGGGAGGTTGCTGGATGAGTGACATGGCGAAAAGCCCCGGCGGGCAGATCATCGTCTACCGGACCGATGACGGCCGCAGCGCCCTTCGAGTGCGGCTGGAAGATGAGACCGTCTGGCTGACCCAGGCGCAGGCGGCCGAGTTGTCGAAGTGATTAAACGGGGTCAGGGATTAAACGGGGTCAGGAACAATCCTGTTCGGCACTCAGATTGTAAGCATATCCGACACCGCAAAAAATCTTCTGTAAATTGTCTATCTTACCTATTGCGCCAGCCCCCTATGCGCGTTCTTATGTCGCCATGGCTGGCAAAAAGAGACACAAGGTCAAGAGCGAAGACGTTGTCGGATTCAAGTACTTCAAGGTCCTGGCCGGGATGCTGGAGACGCTGCACGGAGCGGCATGCGCCCGCGACCGCGCGCACAATCGCATCCTGCACATGGACCAGTACGTCACGCTGCTCCTGATGTACATGTTCAATCCCATCTGCTCGTCCCTGCGAGCCATCCAGGAGGCCAGTGACCTCAAGAAGGTCCAGCGAGTCCTCAAGGTGCCAAGGGCTGCGCTGGGCAGCCTCTCGGAAGCCGCACGCGTATTCGACAGCGATCTGCTGATCGGCATCATCGGCGAGCTGGTCGAGCAGTTGCGGCCTGTCCGTCACGACGCCAAGCTCTCGGACTTCGATCAGATCATCACCCTTGTCGATGGCTCCTGGCTGCCGGTCATCTCCAAGGCGACCTGGGCCTTGTTCCGCAGCGACGACCAGCACAAGGCCGTCAAAGCCCACGTCCAGTTCGAGCTGCTCAAGGGCGTGCCCGTGGCCGCCACCATCACCGATGCCAACTCCAGCGAACATGCGGTCCTGGCTAATCTGCTCAAGGCCGGACGGCTGTACGTGCTGGACCGCGGTTACGCCAAGTACGAACTGCTCGAGAGCATCGCAGCCGCACGCAGCAGCTTCGTCTGCCGCCTTCGGGACAACGCCGTATTCGACGTCATCGAGGAACGCCTGCTCGACGATGACGCCATCAAGGCCGGCGTGGTCCGCGACGCGGTTGTGCATCTTGGCTGCAAGGCCACAAGAGGCAAGCTTGCCAGGCCGGTGCGGATCGTCGAGGTCGAATGCACGCCTCACCGCAAGTCCTCGGGCAAGACCGCTCGCGGCGGCCCCGAGCAGGGCGACACGATCCTGATCGTCACCGACCGGCTGGACCTGCCTGCCGACGTGGTGGCGCTGCTGTATCGGTGCCGCTGGCAGATCGAGATATTCTTCAGGTTCTTCAAGCACGTGCTTGGCTGCCGGAACCTTCTGAGCACCGACAAGAACGGAATCGAACTGGAGACGTACGCGGCGATCATCGCCTGCCTGCTGATAGCCCTGTGGACCGGTCGCAAACCGACGATGAGCACGTACCGAATGCTGTGCTTTTACTTCACCGGCTGGGCCGATGAGGAAGAGCTGCTGCGACACATCGGCAAGCTTCAGCAGCAGGACGCTCGCGAAAAACTCTCCTGAAGTCCACAGGCCGGTCCCGACGCAGACCGACGCCGGCGTTGATTTTGCGCCGATGCCGCCGACTTGCCCGCCTGGCAACCCGAACACTCTACTCTCACCTACACTAATCACCCCATTGACTGCTGACTTCCCACCGGGTGCAATGTGAGTGCCGAACAGGATTGAACATTTCCCTATTTGTTCGTAACACTTCACCCATCTGCAACGGAGTCTGCCGGCAGCGGGCCTGGTTGAGCCAAGACTTCCAATGGTCCATGAACGCGCGATAGGTCGGCATGTCGCCGGTAACCGTCGCCAACCCGGCGGTGACCATGACCCATTTGGTCGTCCAGTAGCCGGTGAGATGCCCGCTCACGCCGGCCCTGCGCGAGTTGTAGGCGTGTTGTACCCCGCGCTTGACATAGGCGTCAGAAATCTTGTCCATCGGGTCGATATAATGCATCAAGGTCGCCAGGACCGCGCCGCCCGCCAGGCGACTGCCCCCGTCGAAAAGGTCCGACTTGGGGGCCGTATACGGGG
>CAYOCZ010000580.1:0-2117 GCA_964402475.1 uncultured bacterium
GATAGCCAAAGGCAAGGTTCGCACCTACGACATACTCAGGCTTGCCGGCGGCCCCGACGTATTCAATTCCGGCGCTGCCACAACGCAGCAGATGACCGACGCCGTCATCGCGGAATTGTGAGGCGAACGTGATAACTACCCAGGACATTGAGAGGCTGTTCCACAAACAGCTCTCCCCAATCCAGAATGAGACTACGCGCGACCAGACTGTAGCGACGTGGGTCGAGGCTGCAAGGCTGGGCGACTGGCAGTCGGTTGAGGATCTCAAGGCTATGCCGTTCACACTGCTGACCAAGACCCACGGCATTTCGCTGGTGGACCACACGATCGCCGTGACCGAGGGTGCCGTGGCGCTTGCCCGGGCCCAGGCCAACGCGTATGCCCACATGCCGTACAAGGTGAACATGGACCGCCTGATTGCCGGTGGGCTGCTGCACGACGTCGGCAAGTTGGTTGAAACTGAAAAGGACGAAAAGGGCGGGTTCAGGAAGAGCCGGAAAGGCATGTACGCCCGCCATCCCATATCCGGAGCGATTATCGCAGCCCGCTGCGGCATGCCTGACGACGTCATCAACACTATCGCCTGTCACGCCAAGGAGGGCGATGGTGCGCCAAAGGTGCTCGAAACTGTCCTCATCCACCAGGCCGATTTCGCGACGTTCGACCCGCTCGTGATGATGGAAAAAGGACAGCTCATTATCTGACCATGGCCACCATCGTCGAGAAGATAATCGCGGCCCACTCGTCGGCCCGGTCCGTCAGCGCCGGCGACATCGTCGAGCTTGGCATCGACGTGCGGGTTGCACGCGACTTCGGCGGCGCGAACGTGGTCAAGAACCTCGAGGACAACGGCCTTGGCGTTGCCGACCCCGCGAAGACATTCTTCACATTCGACTGCAACCCGACCGCTTCCGACCAGAAGTACGCGGCCAACCAGCAGGCCTGCCGCGTCTTTGCCCGCAACCATGGCATCAAGGTCTACGATGTTGACGCCGGCATCGGGACCCACCTCGCGATTGACAACGGGCTGGTCGGCCCCGGCGACACCATCGTCTCGACCGACTCGCACGCCAACATCCTCGGCGCGGCCGGCACGTTCGGCCAGGGCATGGGTGACCAGGATATCACTCACGCCTGGGCATTCGGCAAGGTCTGGTTCGAAGTCCCGACCACGGTGAAGCTCGAACTGGTCGGGATGCCGAGGCCCGGCACCACCGCCAAGGATGTCGGGCTTGCCCTGCTCCGTCACTTCGGCGCGAACGGCCTGCTTGGGCTTGCCGCCGAGGTCTACGGCGAGTACGCGGACAGGCTGAGCCTCGACGGGCGAATGACCATCGCCTCGTTGGGCACCGAGATGGGCGCGATCATCATACTCTTCCCGCCGAACCAGGCTATCCTGGACCACTGCCGGGCCAAAACCGGGCGCGAATTCGCTCCGGTCCAGGCCGACACGGACACGGCATACGAACGCGCCGAGCGAATCGACATCACCGACATCGAGCCGCTCGTATCGCGGCCCGGCCATCCGGAAGACGTGGTCACGGTCGCCTCAGTGGCTGGCCGCAAGATCGACTCGGCCTTCATCGGTTCCTGCACGAATGGCCGCATCGAAGACTTGAGAGCTGCGGCCGAGGTGCTCAAAGGGCGTAGGGTCGCGCCCGGGGTAGTCCTCAAGATCGTACCTGCTACCGATACCATCTGGCAGGAAGCGATGCGTAGCGGCATCATCGAGACGTTCAAGCGGGCCGGCGCCCTAGTCGGTAATGCCGGATGCGCCGGCTGCGCCGCGGGCCAGATCGGCCAGAACGGTCCGGGCGAGGTAACTGTCTCGACCGGCAACCGGAACTTCGCCGGCAAACAAGGCAAGGGTGACGTCTACCTTGTGTCGCCGGAAACCGCTGCCGCATCCGCAGTCGCCGGGGCCATCGTCAACCCGGGCGCAATACCGGTCAGGCCAGCGCTGTTCAAACCCAAGCCCATGTCCAAGGCTTCACACGAACACCGCACCCCGCCGGTTGCACCGCTGGTTGTCGAGGGCCGCATCTGGCTCATCCCGAAGGACAACATCGACACCGACATGATATTCCACAACCGCCACCTCACCATCACCGATGTCC
>CAYOCZ010000581.1:0-2115 GCA_964402475.1 uncultured bacterium
ACCCCGCCCGCCCCCCAAGCTGTCACGGGGCCTGACGTACAGGGCGGGGTTTCTTCTCAACGCGAACCGTGGCAGATGACCGCAGACGAGTACGTTCAGGCGCAGATAGACTCCGTTGACTATTGGCCCGATGTGGATGTCGAAGGCAAGCAGATGCAGGTGCAGGCGTGGCGGAATCAGTACCGAGATGGCGCTATCAACTGGCCGCGAGATGCCGACATTCCCGCGAGCGTCCTGTCGGCAATGCCCGAGGCGCAGCGCACACAGGTAATGAAGTTCAACGAGAAAGCGCGTACGGCCTGGGATGACGTGAACGCATCGTGGAACATGACGTATAGACAGTTCCTCGCGCAGATCAATCGTGGCGGCCGCGTTACTCCGGATGGGCAGGTTCGAGAGTTGCACCGTAGCGCCGTGCGTCGCGCCATTTCAGAAGGCAAACCGGTGCCCGCCGCCGTGCTGGACGACTACCCCGACCTTTCCAAGCCCGCCCCCAAGCGCACCCTTCGCAAGCAGCCAGCCACCGCAGCCGTTGCGGCAGAACCGGCCAAAGCGCAGCCTGCTAAGCGGTCGCTGAGGAAGAAGGCCGCGCAGGTGGACGTGGCAGAGACCGGGGCCGTCAAGGTCGAGACCGAGCCCGACGGCGACAAGACCGTGTCCGTGCCGTCCCAGGACCGCGAATCCCTCCCCCCGAAGGAGCAGAAGAAGTATCTGCTGGCCGAGATTGACAAGGCGATTGCGGAAGCACCGGATGGGCCGGACGCTCTGTTCGGGCGATACGACGCGGCTGTGCGCAAGGTCAATGCTGAGGTTAAGCTTAAGGCCAACGCGTCGAAAGGAACCGCCGAAATCCGGGACCGTGCCGCCTCCGACCTCCGTGCGTTCTACGCCGACAACGACATCAAGAACGTGACCATCGAAGTTCCGGGTGACGGCGAGTACACCATCCCGTTCATCAAGCCCGCGCTGGAACGGTTCAAACAGCGCGTTCAATCGAAGTTCCCGGTGACCGCACCCCCCGCCAAGCGGTCACTCCGTGCGGAGCGGCTGGCGAAGGGCGAGGGAGCCCCACGATTCGCAGCACAATCAACAGGAAGCGAGGCACAGAATGAGAGAGTTAGGAGCCAAGGTGAGACTGTCAATGCCGGACGGGGGCAGCGTGTTCCTGTCCGTAGCGCCGGGGAAATCCATGACGACCTCAGAAAAAGAAGCGCTGGAGCAAGAGTTGGCACAACACTTGCCACAATGCGTCGAGTCATTGCCGACTCCACGCCCCGACGCGAAGACGGCCTGACCGACGCCGAACGTGCGTACCGGAAGCGCGTGGTGGCACGACGCGGCTGGTCCGCGCTCTTCATCGAGCCCGTGGGCGAGAAGGTTCTACAGTCGTTCGTAGATCCGGCCACACAGACCATCGTGATAGCGCAAGAGGAAGACATCCATCACGAGGACTTCCATTCTGCGCGGGTCAATGGCGAGGCGTGGGCGGTGCGGCTGGCAGACGACACGGCGAAACTGTACGGCAATAACCGGGCAGTGCTCAACACCTACCGGGCGGCAATGGCGAAAGCGTTGGGTATGACCCCGGCCGACATATCGGACGCCGCAGTGCTTGACGAGATAGCGGCAGACCGGAACCTGGCGAACAAGTGGGGTCAGTTCCGAAGATGCGGGTTGCGGTTCAGGCCCAACGGCGCGGTTGAGGTTGTCGAACAGAAGCTGACGTTGCTCAAGGCGAAGGCTGGCGTTGAGCCCGAGAGTGCGCGGGGGCCGCCAGAAACCAGGATGGTGTCCGAACCCGCCCGCCCCGAGTCCTACAGCGCCCCTTCCCGTGCCGTTGAGAGCTTGCCAGACACCGGGGCCGCCGCCGTCACGCCCGAACAGGACGCCCGCTTCCGCGAGTTGACGAAGACGTGGACGCCGGGGAGGGCCACAGCAGGAATACCGGATTTCGTTGTACCGCGTAAGACGGCCACACAGCGGGAAGGAGACTACTACTACCACACCACAACGGGCGAATCGGTTGAGGATATTCGCAGGTCGGGGTATCTCAATGTGGGCCGTCCACAGGATTCTGAAGTGTGGACAGACGAACCGCAGCAGACATGGCCGGAC
>CAYOCZ010000582.1:0-2112 GCA_964402475.1 uncultured bacterium
CCCAAGTACTGAGCACTCTCACAGGCCCAGGACTTTTGGCGCGAAGGGTCTGAGCCGACAGGACGGAAACAAAGCCGCCCGAGCGGGTGAACTCGTCAACTGAAAGCCGGACCGGCTCCTGGTGCACGACAACGCTGCCGCCATCACCGACACGGTGGCAAAGGACATGGCCGAGTTCGGCATCGCGGACCCTGAACAGCCGGTCATCGTCCTCGACCACGTCATCCCTGCCTCGGACGAGAAAACCGCGACCAGCCACAAGAAGATCCGCGAATTCGTCCGGAAGTACGGCATCAAGCACTTCTTCGACATCGGAACCGGCGTCTGCCACCAGGTGATGGTCGAGAAGGGTCTCGTCCTGCCCGGCACGCTCGTGGTCGGGTCGGACTCGCACACCTGTTCCTACGGCACGGTGAACGCGTTCGCCACTGGGATCGACCGGACCGAGGCGGCTGCCCTGCTCCTGACCGGCGAGACCTGGTTCAAGGTCCCGGAGACAATCCGCATCACTCTCAAAGGTCGGCTGCCGGAGATGGTGTCGGCCAAGGACCTGATTCTGAACATCATCGGCAAGGTCGGCGCTGACGGCGCGGATTACTGCTCGGTCGAGTTCTGGGGCGACATCGCCCACCTGACCATTGATGACCGGTTCACCATCGCAAACATGGGAGTCGAGATGGGCGCGAAGAACGCTGTCTTCCCGGTGGACGAAGTCACCAAGGGTTACCTGCAGGAAATCGGGGTCAAGCGCATATCATGGAACCCGCAATGGGCAGACCCGGGAGCGACCTACCGGCAGGAACTGACCTGGAACCTGGCTGAAGTCGTGCCGGCGATTGCCGTCCCGCACAAGGTCGACAAGTACAAGCCTGTCACCGAACTGGCCGGCCTCGAAATCCAGCAGTGCCTTATCGGCACGTGCACCAACGGCCGGGCAAGTGACTTGGCCGTTGCCGCGGCCATACTCTGTGGCAAGAAGGTATCTCCCAACACCCGGTTGCTGATTCTGCCCGCGTCCAGGGCTGAACTCGAAGAGGCGCTCGACTCCGGTGACATCGAGACCCTCATCAATGCCGACGCGGTGCTGCTGCCGCCGGGCTGCGGCCCCTGCCTTGGCTCTCACCAGGGCTGCCTTGCGCCTGGTGAGAAGTGTCTATCTACGTCGAACCGCAACTTCAAAGGCCGGATGGGCTGCAAGGACTCCGAAATCTACCTTGCCTCGCCGGCAACCGTTGCCGCGACCGCGCTGACCGGCCGAATCACCGACCCGCGAGAGGTGGCGTAGGATGAAAACGAAGGAATTCACCACCAAGGCACAAAGACATAGGAAGGACGCAGCCGGAAAGGGCATCTGTCTGCTTAGTGTTCTTGGTGTCTTGGTGGTTCAATCTCGGTTTTGCGGTGGTGTGAGATGAGAATCTGGTCCTACGCAGACGACATCAACACCGACATGCTGTTCCCGGGCAAGTATACCTACACGTGTGCCAAGCCCGAAGAAATCAAACCGCACCTGCTTGAGGACCTTGACCCCGAATTCGCCAAGGCTGTTCAGCCGGGCGACATCATCTTTGCAGGCAAGAACTTTGGCTGCGGCTCATCGCGGGAGCAGCCGGTGGTCGGCCTGAAGGCGGTCGGCATCGAAGCAATCGTGGCGAAGAGCTACGCCCGCATCTTCTATCGGGCGGCCATCAACCAGGGGCTGCTGCTGATTGAGTGCCCAGAAGCTGTAGCAGCGTACAAGCCCGGACTTCCCATCGAGTTGCTCCTGAAAGAGAGATCCATCAAGGTCGGCGACCAGACGTTCAAGTTCCCGACACTGCCTCCTGAAATCCTGGCGATACGAGACGCAGACGGCCTCCTCGAATACACCCGCGCCCGGCTCCGGGCCAAAGCAGGTGCGAAGTGAGTGTCGTGAACGCCGGACGCCGCGGTACGGAAGTCCGTTCCGACCTGTGGGTCGAGCTCGAACCTCGCACGTCCGGAGGCATCGAGCTGGCCATCAAGAGCAAGGTTGACTTCATGTACGGCGAGGCCAACCGCAAGCTGGTCCTCGATACGCTCAAGACCCTTGGCGTTCAGCACGCCCACGTCACGATCGAGGACACCGGGGCC
>CAYOCZ010000583.1:0-2091 GCA_964402475.1 uncultured bacterium
GTGTACTCCCGCTTCGAATTCCGTCCCGCCCCGGGATGCAGGATTGACGCAGTCAAGAGCATCCTCCCCGACATCCAGATGGCACTTCGCGCCGAGGCAATGCACTTCCTGCCAGCCATCTTAGGCAAGGCCGAGGTCGGCTTCGAGGTGCTGAACCGCAGTAGAAAGACCGTGTGGCTGCGTGACTTGCTTCCGTCCGTCTCACCGGGGGAAGGTGCGTCAGGACTCAAGCTCCCGATAGGGGTAAATGTCACCGGTGCGGCCTTTGCAGTTGACCTTCTTGAGCATCCACACCTCTTCATTCTGGGTGCCTCCGGCTCAGGTAAGTCTGCGCTGCTGCACGCCATGATAGCATCTCTCATCTGTCGCGCTTCACCTAGAGAAGTACGATTGCTCATGGTAGACCCCGGACGTCTGGAGCTATCCACATACAACCCGCTTCCGCACCTCCTGGGCATGATCACGATTGACCCTGACCGGGCGGTGCGCGAGCTCGGCCGGATTGTGGGCATCATGCAACACCGGTATGGCGAGCTCGCCAACATCGGCGTGCGCGACATCGTCGGGTACAATTCCTGCGCCGAGAAGGACGGGTTCGAGACGAAGCCCCACATCCTCGTCGTGATAGACGACCTGACCTTTCTGCTGCTGGAGGCTCCCAGTGAACTCCAAGAACGTCTCGTCCAGATTGCGCTTCATGGGGACAGGGTAGGTATCCATCTTCTGGTGACCGCATCTCCGCCGTTGCCCAAGGGTATAGCCAACTGGGTCAGAGATGACTTCACTACTAGGGCTTCTCTCTGGGTTGAGGAGAAGGCTGACTCAGACGCCATCCTGGATGTAAGCGGTGCGGAATCGCTGCTCAGGAACGGCGACATGCTGCTGGTACAGCCGGGGCTATCGGGTCCTGTGCGGTTGCACACGCCTTGGGTGCCGGAACAGGCTTGTGCGCGTCTGGTTCAGTCGTGGACGCTTGCGTACGTGACAGCACTGCTGACCGGGCTGGTCGAGAATCCGGCCGAATGTGCGCGTAGGATGGTCGAGAGCCACGTCGTCGACATCCTCTACGACAAGGAGAAGTCCGGGGGCCGTCGCAAGCTCAATGACCTGCGCACGATTCTGCCCGGGGACGTTGTTGACAACCTGATGGCGCGCAAGTACTACGAAACGCTGCCCGAAGAGAGCCCAGAGGTCATGGCCGAGCGCCAACGGGCACAGGACGAAGACCGCGAGATTGACGAGAAGTTCGCCGAGGCCGCGATGATTGTGGTACGCCACCGTGACGCCTCGGTCTCAATGCTCCAGCGCCGGCTGGACATCGGCTGGGCGCGGGCCGGCCGAGTCGTTGACCAACTCGAGCAGGCAGGCATTGTCGGCCCGTACGTCGGGTCGAAGTCCCGCAAAGTGCTGGTGGACAACGAAGCTAACTTGCAGAAAACGCTCCCGGGTATTGGTAGCCGACCAAGGCAGTCTCAACCCGCCGGCTGGCTTGCACGACTACTGGGACTTCCCCCCAAGGACCAGGAACAAGGGAAGTGACGGTCCCCCATCGTACTCGAGACCGGACGGTGAGTCTGGTCGAGCGGAGGCTGAGGCTGCGCAAGAACCTGACCAAGGCCTAAACGCCGCATGAGCAGGAATCCATCCAGCGCCAGATTGCCGCAACGGACAGGAGCATCGACGCCTTGGTCTACGAGTTGTACGGATTGACGGAAGATGAAGTCGAAATCGTTGAGGGAGCTGCGTGAAGCGCCAGTGCTTTGTCGCTATGGCGTTTGGTAAGGAAGATACAGATACCGTTTACGACCGGCTCATAAGACCAGCAGCTGAAGCGAAAGACCTAGAAGTGAGGCGAGTGGACCGGATTGAACACAACGATGACATTGATGATAAGATCATCGAAGAAATCATACGTGCCGATTTGGTCATTGCGGACTTGACCTATGCCCGTCCTTCAGTCTACTACGAAGCCGGCTACGCTGAACGTGCTGACACACCGGTGATATTCACGTGCCGCCCGGAGTTTCGGGGACACAATACTGGCTTAGGTGTCAAGCCGTGCGTTACTGCCTCGCTTTCGTCTGCTGAAGG
>CAYOCZ010000584.1:0-2087 GCA_964402475.1 uncultured bacterium
GGATGCCAGCGGAGACACTCAGCCCGGGGCTATCTGAGCCCGGCCGAGTACGAGGAAGCCAGGCAGTGCCCCGCCTAACTTCGTGTCCACAAAATCGAGGGAAGACCATCTCGGGTCCAAATTCGTCCGTACGTCATACACGCATCAGCTCGCCCTGGGCTGGGTCGCCTTCTATAAGTGAGCCGGGGCGGGATGAACCCGCCCCGGTTCGGCTGAATGAGACTAGCGCGTGAAAGCGAACTTGGTGCTTGCTCGGCTGCCGCTCCGCAGGCGGGTGTGCGATTGGCGCGCCACCGTGATCTTGTGCGTCGACGTCCGGCCGCAGGCAGACAGACGGACGAAATAGGTACCGGACCGGACCCGACTGCCATGCCCTGAACGTCCGGCCCAGACCGTGCTACGGGTTCCCGCTTCCTGGCGCCGGTTCACAAGCACACTGACCAAGCGGCCCTGCGCATCGTAGACGCTCACATTCACGTGAGCTGAACGGGCGAGGCTGTAGCGTACGGTCACTCGATCAGTCAGCGGGTTGGGCGCGATTCCCATTAGCCCAAGGGCAGTTCTGCGTTCTTCGGCTGCGCCGGCGAGCGGGTAGGCGATGAACAGGTGGACGCTATCGTCGTAGTTGCCCACCATAAGGTCCGGGGTGCCGTCTTCGTTCCAGTCATCGGCCCAGACCTTGAGGTCGGTATAGCCGGACGGGAACTGGATCGGCACGCCCTCGGCTTCCAGCTTGACTCCGGGCGCAAGCACCGGCGCCTCGTTGGTACCGGTGTTCTCGTAGTAGTAGATGCTGCCGTAGTCCTCCCCGCAGAGCAGGTCCTTCTTTCCGTCCCGGTTCAGGTCGACGACGTGCGGGTTCATCCGGCTCAGTTCGATCGGTGCGCCACCGGCGCTGAGCTCGGTGTAGTTGGTGAAAACGTACTGCTCGGGTGTGCCCGAGTTAAGATACAGCCGGATGCGGCGGGGTGACTGGTCCGTGTTAGCCAGCAGCAGGTCGAGGAGCCCGTCCTCGTTCCAGTCGACGAGGTTGGGCGCGGAGTTCAGCGGATCGAAGATGTCTGAGCCGTTGGCCTGGACGCGCGGTTCGGTTGTGAGCGTGCCGTTGGGCAACCGTCGGAAGTGGTTGACGTAGCCGGACCGGTCACCTGAGACAAGGTCGATGAGACTGTCGTTGTTGAAATCCACAGCCTGTGGATTGGTGGCGCCGGTGCATCAGCCATAGGGCAGGGTGATGATTCCACCGTCGGACTCGAGGTAGGACCAGGTCTGGAATTCGGGTTCGTCATTGGTGCCGACATTGGGATAGAGCCGGACGCGGCCCTGCGTGAATTCCCCGAGCAGCAGGTCCTTGAGTCCGTCGCCGTCCCAGTCCATGACGCATGGGTCGGCATGTCCGCCGGCAACGGTTATCGGCGCGCCGGCGCATTCGACGTAGACGAAGTCGTGGAACATCGGAGGTGTTGCCAGGACGAGTGCGACTGCCCCGGCAAGTGCCAGCATTGTGCTACGCATAGGGTCTCCTCATTTGGCAACATCGTAGCTGACGGGGCTGCGATGTCAAGGTGGCGGGGCGCGCCGGAGGCGCGGCTAATCTAGAATCTGAAATCGACACAGAGTGTCGCCCTGAGGGAGTCGGACGACTCGAACGGGCCTCTCAGTTCGGCGGCTCAAATCTGGAATGGAATGGCGCGTCAGGAATTGCCTACTACGTCACCGTGACCCTACCGCCCTCCGCCGACACGGCCGGTGTTCCGGAGGTCGTGGTGGAACTTGGGCCACGGCGTGTCGGCCAAGGGACTCGTTCCTTTGAGGGCGTACAGGTAGCCGTCGCAACCGGCGAAGTAGATCGTCCCGTCCGGGCCGATGGTCGGCGAGGACTTGATGTCCCCGTCGGTCTCGAATCGCCACTTCAGCGTGCCGTCCGGATTCAGGGCATAGAGGAAGTTGTCGTCTGACCCGAGGTAGATGCTGCCGTCGGCCGCGATGGCGGGCGATGATTCGACATTGCGGACGGTTTCGTACCGCCACTTGAGGGTGCCATCCGGGTTCAGAGCATAGAGGTAGTCGTCGTCTGACCCGAAGTA
>CAYOCZ010000585.1:0-2086 GCA_964402475.1 uncultured bacterium
CCACGGCGCGACGGCGCAGATGAACTTCTCGCCGGCCTGGCACATCCCGAACGTGGCGGGCGACTACAATATCAAGGTCTGGACCGAGGCCGCCGGCGAAGACTGGCCGGCCGACGATACCATCGCCTACGACCTGAGCTGCGCCAAGTGGATTCAGTACCACACCGACGCCAACATGTACCGGGTCACCTGGGCGGGCCCGGAGCGGGCGGTGAAGTTCAACCCGGCCGACTTCTCCCTGCAGTATCCGGTCGGGATATCGCGCGTGCGCGCCGACTTCTACTGGCATGGCTCGTACCCCTGGCCCGATACATCGTTCACGTTCAAGATCTACGGTGACGACGGTACGACGCTGCTCTGGGAGAGCGAGACCCTGGAAGCGATACCGGGCCAGCCGGGCGTGTACAAGGTCGCTGACCTGCCCTTGATGCTTCTCATTCAGTCCGGCACCTTCTGCGTGGGGGTGGCGCCGGTCAGTTCAACCGGCCATCCCTCGAGTTGCGCTGACAGCTCGGACGTCGGCGGCCATAGCTACTACGGCTCCCCGGGTGCCTGGGCTGTGTGGAGTCCGGGTACCGGGTTGCATGGTGACTTTTTCATCTCGGTCGCGGTTCAGGGAGGCGTCGGCATCGAGGAGGGGTTCGAGCCGGGCCTGAACAGCCCGAGCCTCCGAATCGCGAACTACCCGAACCCGGTCACCGACCAGGTCACACTGAAGTGGCAGGTGCCGAGCCGGATGCCGATTTCGGTCAATCTCTATGACGCGACCGGAAGGCTGATGCGGAACCTGTACACCGCGGACGACAGGACGAGAGTGGGCACGCTCACCATGGATACCAAGTCGCTGGCCGCCGGAATCTACCTCGTGCGGCTGGAGACTGCCAAGGGTTCTGCGACCCGCAAGCTCGTAATCGATAGGTAGCACTTCGGGGACAGTTCCCATTAACTGACAACGGGGCGGGTTCCTCCCGCCCCGTTCCTCTCTTGTGGCACCTCTGACTTCCAGCTTCTGCAATCTGACTTCTGACTTCGATTGGGCCCTTGGGTATCCTTGCGGCTTGACCTGGCTTCTCTCTTGAAGATACTCTCCTGATGCGCGTGAACCGCAAATCGCCGGCCGCCAATCGTCAATCCCCAGCTTTCGTCTGGTTCCTTGTCATCACCGGGGTGGCGTTCGTCCTCAGGCTGATACACGTGCTGCAATTGCGGCACAACGACCCGCTGTTCTTCTTGCCCCAGATGGACGCGCTCTACCACCATGAGTGGGCGCTGGCCATCGCCGCGGGCCGGCAGTTCATCGCCGATGCCTTCTTCCGCGCTCCGCTGTATCCCTACTTCCTCGGCCTGCTGTACAAGGTCTTCGGCGCGAACCTAGTGGTCGTGCGAATCATCCAGGCGCTCATCGGCAGCGCCGGCTGCGGCTTGGTGTACCTACTGGCGCGGCGACTGCTGGGGAAGCTTCAAGCCGCAAGCCACAAGCCGCAAGCAAGCCCCAAGTCCGGTTTTCACTCATCACTCTTGACCATTCACCATTCGGATGCGGTTCCGCGCATCGCCGGCCTGGTGATGGCCGCCTACCCGCTTGCCATCTGGTACGACGTCGAGCTGCTCCTTGAGGGCATGCTGACCTTCATTGTCCTGCTTGGTTTCGTGCTGCTGCTGCGCAGCCGGGACACCGACCGTCAATGGTGGCTGCCGGGAATCGCGTTCGGTCTGGCCGCGATTATCCGACCGAACGTGCTTGCGTTCGTTGCGCTGCTGCCGGTCTGGCTGTTTCTTGAATACCGGACCGAAGTTAGGAATCCACAGATTACGCAGATTACACAGGTGGATCGGAAGAGGACAAGCCGGAATAGAATGTGGACGCGGCTGCTTCTCGTCTGGGGCGCGGCCGCGCTCGTAGTCCTGCCGGTTACGATTCGCAACTATGTCGTGAGCGGGCAGTTCGTGCCGATCGCCTGGCAGGCCGGCACGAACTTCGTCATCGGCAACAACTCGACCTCGGACGGCGTGAGCGCGATTGTGCCCGGAACGCGCGGCAGTTGGTGGGGCGGATATGACGACGTGAAGCGCCTGGCCGAGGAAG
>CAYOCZ010000586.1:0-2065 GCA_964402475.1 uncultured bacterium
AGGAGGAACACGACAACCACGGCCGGGGCCAGCGCGCCGAGGATTGAGAGAAGCAGCGCCATCACACCGGCATGGCCGGGGTCAAGTGCGCGGTAGAGATTCTCGAACATCGGCATGACCCAGATGAAGACCGCGGCCGCTGCAGCAACATGCACCACGACCACGGTGTACCAGCCCCATTTCCTTCTCAGCAGCAGCCCGATTGAGCCTACAAGCAGCACAACACTGCCAACGGTCTGGATTCGGTTCAGGAACGCCGTCTGCCGCATCAGGGTTTCGAACATCGCGATGCTCGAACGGTCGACGGACGGGCCGAGCTGACCGAGCACCGCCGCCGGGTCGGCAATCGGCGCGAGCGCGATGCCGACGAGGCCGATGATGACCGCGAGCGCCGACTGCGCGATAAGCAGCCAGGCACCGATTGTCAGGGTCAAACGCCAGCGCCGGAGGCTCTTCTCTTCTCCGGCGCTGGTCTCCACTGTGGGCGGGCTCTCCGCCATCTGCCGCTACTTCAGCAGGCCCTTCCTCTTAAGCATCTCGGTGAGGATGGCTTCGAGGTCGGGCTTGGACTTCTCCTGCAGCCGGTAGCTGACGCGCACGATGGGCTTGTTCGTCTTGATGATGCGCGTAAGGTCAATCGGCGTGCCTGATACTACGACGTCGCAGTCGGCCTTGTTGAGTGTCTCCTCGAGTTCCTTGAGCTGCTCAGCCGAGTAGCCCATCGCCGGCAGCACTTTCTGCAGGTGCTTGAACTCCTCCATCGTTTTCTTGAGCGTGCCGGTGACGTACGGCCGCGGGTCGACCATCTCCTTCGCCCCGAATTGCTGGGCCGCGAGCTTGCCCGCGCCGTAGCCCATACCGCCGTGCGTCACGGTCGGGCCGTCCTCGACCACCAGCACCCGCTTTCCCTTGAGTGCGGCCGGGTCGGCTATCGAGAGCGGCGAGTCGGCATCGATGATGATCGCGTTCGGGTTCGCGTGCTTGACGTTCGCTCGCACCTTCTCGATGTCGGTCGGCTTGGCCGTGTCCTCTTTGTTGATGATCACGACGTCGGCCGAGCGCAGGTTGACCTCACCCGGGTGGTAGCGCAGTTCGTGCCCGGGCCGCAGCGGGTCAACGAGCACGATGAGGCAGTCCGGCTTGTAGAACGCGATTTCGTTGTTGCCGCCGTCCCAGACGATAACGTCGGCCTCGGCCTCGGCGTGCTTCAGGATTTCGGCGTAGTCGCACCCGGCGTAGATGACCATGCCGTTGTCGATGTAGGGCTCGTACTCCTCGCGCTCCTCGATGGTCGCATGCTGGTCGTCGAGGTCCTTGTAGGTCTCGAACCGCTGCCAGACCTGTTTCTCGAGGTCACCGTAGGGCATCGGCTCACGCACTGCTACGACCTTCAGCCCTTTGTTCTTCAGGACTTCGTACACGCGGCGCGAGGTCTGTGACTTGCCGCAGCCGGTCCGGACCGCGCAGACGGCGGCAATCGGCTTGTTCGCCTGAATCTGGACGAACCGCGGCGCGATGAGCCGCCAGTTCGCCCCGGCCACCAATACCTGCGACGCCAGGTTCATCAGGTAGACATGGGACACGTCGGAATAGGCGAAAACGACCTCTTCCGCCTTCAGTTCCCTTATCAGGTTCGGCAGCTCGTGCTCGTACCGGGTCGGGATTCCGTTCGGGTAGAGCTTGCCGCAGAGGCTGGCCGGGTACGGCCTCAGGCCGCCGGTCGTCCCGAGATTCTGCTCTCTTGCCATGGTGAACGCCACGACTTCACACTCCGCGTTGTCGCGGAAGTACGTGTTGAACACGTGGTAGTCCATCCCGGCCGCACCGACGATGATGACGCGCTTGCGATCCGGCATTGCTAGAACCGCTCCGTCATCGACTTCGCCTGCAGGAAGAGCAACAGGTAGTCCCGGCCACCGGCCTTGGAGTCGGTGCCGGACATGTTGAATCCGCCGAACGGCTGCACGTCGACCAACGCGCCGGTGCATTTCCGGTTGATGTACATGTTGCCGACCATGAACCTGCGCTTGGCCCGGAGGATCTTCTCCCGGTTGCGGGTATAGAC
>CAYOCZ010000587.1:0-2064 GCA_964402475.1 uncultured bacterium
GGCGTGTATTGGCCCTGCTCGATCTTGAAGCCGTAGACCTCGGCCATCTGATGCCGAACCAGGACCGTTTTCGCGTAGGCCCACTACAGGCTCGACAGTCACAAGTTCTCGCCTTGCTCTGACCGCCGTCAGAGATCGGCGTTGCGCCTGAGCAACTCCATGTTCAGGATAGTCATTTCCTCCACGATGGCAAGCAGTCGCTTGTAGTTTGCCGAGCACTCCCGCGCACACGCGACGCGTTTCTGACCGAGGTAGATCAAGCGCGTGCGCTTGTCTTTGTTGAGCGAGAAGTAGGGCTGCTTGTTGCGCGTGCCGATGACGACCACCGAACCGCGCATCACGGGACCGAGCCGGCCCATTTCCTCCTGAAGCTTCCGAACCCGTCGTTGCATCGTACCCACCTGTTTGTTCATCGATCCTCCTTGCGTTAATAGACTATGCTGTATAGCATAGTCTATGGGCGGCTTGGCTGTCCACAAGAAAAAGGAGGAAATCGATGATGGAGGTTTTGGAAGCACTGTTGCGGGCGCTACGCCCGGCCTTCACGCGCCAGGCGACGTTCGCTTGGTTCGTGGTGGCCTTCGCCGGAGTCGTCACGCGTCAGGACGTCTATGGCGTCAGTTCGATCATTCGGGCGCTGAGCCTGGCGCCCGTCTACTATCCGGCACTGTTGCATTTCTTTCACTCGACCGCGTGGACGGCCGAGAGCCTCTATCGGTCCTGGGAGCAGTGGGTGGCGACCCAGGCAGTCGTCGAACGGGTTGACGGGCGGCTGGTGCTGCTCGGCGACCACACCAAGCAACCCAAGGACGGGCGACGCATGCCCGCCGTGACGACCCTGCACCAGGATTCCGAAACCTCCAGCAAGCCCTCCTTCTTTCGCGGGCATCACTGGGGTTGCCTCAGCCTGCTCGGCCAAGTGGCCGCCAAGCGGGTTGCCTTGCCTTTATGGGCCGAAATCCATCCGGAAGACTCGCCGGACTCGCGAGCGACACGCCTCGTCCATGTGGCCGCCGCGATCGGATTGCGTTTGCGGGAACATCTGTTCCTGGTGCTCGACGCTTTCTTCTCCGTCGGGCCGGTCTTCCGAGCCGCCGCCGAATCTAACGGACGTCTGCACATCCTGACCCGCTCGAAGAAGAACGTCGTGGCCTATCGTCAGCCGCCCCCGCCGCGCCCCAGCCGGCCCCGGCGCGGACGGCCGCGGATCTATGGCCAGAAACTCAAACTCATGACCCTGTTCGACGCGCGGCCCCACGACTTCCTGTCCGCCAAAGCCCTCGTCTACCAGCAGCCGGAAACGGTCCGCTACCTCGTCTTGGACCTCATCTGGAAACCGGCGAAAGGCCTCGTGCGGTTCATCCTCATCGAGACCCCGCGCGGTCGCCTCATCCTGATGAGCTCCGACCTGACCCTCAGCGCCTTACAGGCCCTCAGCCTCTACACGGCGCGCGTACGAATCGAATCGCTCTTCGCGTCCGTCAAGAATCTGCTCGGCGGCCTGGCCTATCACTTCTGGTCGAAGTATCTCGCCCCAGTCTCCCGCCGTCCCTCCCGTGGCACTCACCCGGCTCCGGTCTCCACCCGGCCCGACCGCACGGCCAACACCTTGGCCGCCATCGAGAAGTTCATGGCCCTGCACCTGATCGTGCTGGGCACGCTTCAACTCCTGGCCGCCACCTGCGCCGATGCTGTCCGTGAACACGCCCAGTGCTGGCTGCGCACTCCCAGCGGCAGCGTCCCATCCGACTTCGTCAGCCGAATGGCTTTGGCCAATCTGCTCCACGCCAATATTCGCGGTCTCGGCAAAAACCCCGTAATCGAATCAATTCGACGCAAGCAAACCGCCCCTCAAGAATCCCGCGAAATGCGGCTTGCGCGGCAGAGGAAGGCCGCATAGCCTATGGACAAGAACTTGTGACTGGCGAGCAATATCGATGGCGAGCTCGAAGTCATGCGAACGTACTATATCTACAAGCAGCTCGTGAACACGTCCGGCGGCGGACATTATCTCGACACATCGATTCCCGACGGACTGGCCTCGACCGTCGCGTTCATGAAGGA
>CAYOCZ010000588.1:0-2056 GCA_964402475.1 uncultured bacterium
TGCAGCACGCCGGTCCTCGCGCGGGGCCTGGACGTGGCCGGCGACTACGCGTACGTCGCGGAGGCCGACCCCGCACTTCCTTCGTTGCGGGTCATCTCGGTTGCCGACCCGGCGAACCCGGTTGAGGTCGGACGCTGTGTCATGCCCGCTCAGGCTGCTGACGTGGTAGTCAGCGGGGGCTACGCGTATGTCGCGGATGGGGACGGCGGGTTGCGGGTCGTCTCCATAGCCGACCCGACACACCCGGTTGAGGTAGGGTACTGCATCACTTCGGGCACTCCAGTTCACCTCGAGCTAGCCGGAGACTATGTCTACTTCGTGGGCGGCGACGGCGGGCTGCGTATCATGTCGGTAGCTGACCCGACGCAGCCGGTTGAGGTCGGGGACTACAAGCCTGGTATCGCAATGGCGGTAGCGGTCAGCGGCGACCACGCCTACGTCGGCTGCGCCGACCGTAGCTTCCGGGTCCTTTCGGTAGCCGACCCGGCAAATCCGGTTGAAGTTGGGCGCATCGATTCGCTGCTCGTTAGCCCCGAGGATGTGGCGGTCATCCGCGGCTACGTCTTTGTTGCGTCAAGGTTCGGCAAAGGGTTGGTCATCGTCTCGGTGGCAGACCCGGCACAACCGGTGGAAGTCGCCTACTATATCCAAAACGTATGTTACTCTGTTGCTGTGAACGAGGACTACGTCTATGTTGGCGCGTTCGACGGGTTTTGGATTTTCCAGTTCTACCAAGAGGGCGACCTCGACGTTGACAACGACTCACTTGATATCGTCGCCGACACCATGCGGCTTCATCAACCGGACAGCACCGGACTTGCCCTGGGCGGGTTTGTCCTTGCCAACACGAGTGCGGCCTACAACCCGGATACTGTAGACGGACCCAGCGTGTCTCCGGTGGACTCCCTGAGATACTCCGGTTCCCTAGCCGGCCCGGGCGGGACCATCGACAGCCTTCCTATCCCGAACCTACCTCAGTACCTTGCGCAGGGCCAGGTTGTCGTGTGTACCGTGGCCGTGTACGTGCCGCCGGGGACGCAGAATGGTGACTACGTTGGGTCAATCGCAATCACCGGCAGGGACACCTCGGGCTTGCTGGTGCAGGAGGACTTCTTCGTGCTGCTCAATGTCAAGAACAAGCTCGGCGACCTCGACGTAGACAATGACTCGCTCGACGCTATCGCCGACACCATTCGTGTCCAGCCAAGGCTGGTGTCGTCCCGACCACCGCCGGAGTACTCCGAGTACGCGCTCGGCGAGTTCATGCTGGCCAATACGAGCACGACCTACAACCCGGACACCTCGGACGGACCCAGCCTGTCGCCGTTGGATTCCCTGCGCTTCTCCGGCTCGCTCACCGGCCCGGGCGGGACCATCGACAGCGTCCTCATTCCGAATCTGCCCGCGTCATTGGCGCAGGGTCAGACGGCTGTTTGCACGCTGATGGTGTACCCGCCTCTTGACCTTCCTGTTGGCGAGTATTCGGGTCCCATCATCATCATCGGCTATGACTCGCTCCATCACGAGATAGCGGAGACCGTCTACGCGCGGGTGACGAAGCTCGGCGACCTCGACGTTGACAACGACTCGCTGCACGTGGTCCACGATACGATTGACCTGCACACCCAGCCGGCCGGGCCGGCCTACTCGCCCTATGCCAAGGCCGAGTTCGTGCTCATCAACAGCTCCGAGTCATACAACCCGGATACAGCAGACGGGCCCAGCCGCTCGCCGCTCCGAGCGGTCAAGGTTGAGGCAACGGTCGAGGCACAGGGCAATTCTACGGACAGCGTCTACGTGCTCAACCTACCCGAGTCTCTCGTTGTCGGGCAGGCTGTGGAGTGTACTCTCGCTCTGGTCCTTCCCGTGGGCACTGCGCTGGACGGCTACGCTGGTCTCGTGATCATCGATGCCTACGACACGCTCGGGTACCTGGTGCGGGATAGCTTCTTCTTGACCGTGCATGGCCCGGAGCCGCGGCAGAACCTGGACTCGCTTCGGGTAGCGCCGATACCGTTCAAGCCGCACCAGAACCCGGAGCATGACGCCATCCACT
>CAYOCZ010000589.1:0-2055 GCA_964402475.1 uncultured bacterium
GAGTGTAGGGAATGTCGTCTTCTCACCCGACGGTTCCAAGATCGCATTTGGGGCTAAGATAGACACCATAGGAGGGCTGTATGTAGTTGACACGACCGGCCAGAATCTGAAGCTTCTCGAAGAAGATGCCTGGGGCCCGTCCTGGTCGCCGGACGGGAAGAGAATCGTCTATGTCGGTAGGGCCATCGACACCGTACCCGGGCCCAACCAGATCAGAACCGGTATGTTCCTGTTTACGATTAACGCAGATGGGACCGGCAGGACGCGGCTTACATTTGGCCCCGGCCACTAGTGGCCGGTTGGCCGCGATGACTCCGGCGCGGCGCTCCCGCCCGGTGTCTATGTTCTGGAAGCTGGCCCCGGCGGCCGTGCTAAAGTCGTCAAACTGAAGTAGCTTTTCGCCTGCCACCGTGCGGCAGTGCGCTGTCCCGTTCCCACGGCATGCCTGTTCATGCTTCGGTGAGAGGCGGGAGAGAAGGAGGAAAGAGAGGGACGCGGCCTAGTGCTGCGCTTCGTAGACGACTCGGCCCTCGCGGGCGAAAGCGGCGACTGGTGACGAGCGGGATTCGTATTCGTCAGGCGCGAGCAGGACGAGGTCGAGCGGCACCACAAACCGGCGAATAGTCTCCCGATCCGCCCGGGCCGTCATCTCGACGCGCTCGAAGATGTCCTTCCCAGTGAAGTCCGGCGAAACGAGAGCCACGTCGAGGTCGCTGTCTTCACGCGCAGTCCCTCTGGCCTGCGAGCCGAAGATGACCAGCTTCTCGACCCGCAAACCGTGCGACTGCAGAGCCGAACGGAGGAAGTCGAGGACTACCGCGACTGTGACTTGGGCCACCCTCACTCCCGGAACATGGAGCCGGCCGTGTCCATGTCGTAGTCGGCCTGAAGGAACCACTCTTCGGGCGGCTTCCGGCTTGGAGCGTCCATTGAGCGAGAGTAGCGTCTGAGCGAAGTGAAGTCAAGCGTGGCGCAGGCTTGACTCGGAGACGGAAGAGGCCTAGACTCGCGGTAGCCGAGAGGCGGTATGGTGAAACCAAGACTGCTCCGCTGCGCGCTGGCGCTGGGCGTCATGTCGGCTGAAGGTCGCCATTTCGAGTAGGAGGACGAAATGAAGTCTACGCTGCTTCTTCTGTCTTCTGCCACCATTGTCCTTGCCGGGTTCGGGCCGAACGTCCGCGTTGACCATCAGAACCTTCCTACGCACATTCTCTGCTATTGCGCGATTGCGGTCGGCCCGGGCGCGCCGTCGAGTCCGCCGCTTTACGTCGTATTCCAGGACGATTCGTGCAGCATGGGCGTTCGCGCCGACATATGGTTCCAGAAGTCAACCGACGGCGGCAGAACCTGGCTGGCCGAGGACCTGTTGATTCGGCGCGGAGAACGCTACGCGTTCTATCCCGACATCACGACCGACCCGGACGGCAACATCTATATCCTGTATCTCTTCACTGACACGGCTAGCCACACAGAGATCGTGTGCGTGCGCTCAAGCGACGGGGGGACAACATGGTCCGCGCCGGCCAGGGTTAGTGATGACGGCCTGGACGCGACGATTGGCGATGCCACGATTGCCGCAGGCTCGGCCGGCAATCTCTTCTGCGCCTGGAATGATTGGCGGACGGGAAGCGGCCACATCTGGTCTTCTGTCTCCACCGACCAAGGAGCGACGTGGAGTCAGAACGTCCGCGTGGACGATGACACGATGAACCACGACTGCTACCAACCGGATGTCTTTGTCCAACCGGGAACCAACCAGTACCTTGTGGCCGCCGAGGCCTTCCGTTGGTTCGGAGGCCATGTCATACCTTGCGCCTTCCTGTATCGTTCGACCGACGGCGGCCAGACCTTCCAGCCCGGAGTCCAGCTCGACACGTTCAACTGGGCCGCCTGGTCCCCTCACGTCGTCGCCGACCGGGACCACATCATCTGCGACTACTTTGGCAGCACAGGGTTCAGCTCGCCGTTGTTCGCCGAGTCCCGCACGTTCTTCATGCAGCCCGACACATGGGGCGCACCTCATTCGGTCACCAATCTCGATTCACTGCATGAGGT
>CAYOCZ010000590.1:0-2055 GCA_964402475.1 uncultured bacterium
CGAGGCCTTCAAGGAACGCAAGGCATTCGGCCTTCAACGGCTCCGTGGCCTCGATTGGGACGACCTCCACTTCTGCCTTCACTGCTGTCGGCACGCGGTTCTTCCATTCGACCTTGTGAGGATAGGTTACGAGCTTGTCCTTTGCCGTGTCGTCGAAGACCGCCATCTTCTCGGAGCCGACAACGACGAGGCGCTGCTCTTTGAACGGGTGAAGCCAGCTTACGAAGATGTGAGCACGGATGCCGCCCGGAAACGTGAACTGGCTGACAGTGACATCGCAGACCCCGCGGCTCAGGTAGTCTCCACCTTGGCACGAGGCCGCAGTCGGCATCTCTCCCAGCAGGCCAAGCATGACCGAGACGTCGTGCGGGGCGAAGCTCCAGAGGATATTCTCCTCGGTGCGCAGCTTGCCGATGCTAAGCCGGTTAGAGTAGATATACTGGACCTTGCCCAACTCGCCGACATCTATCATGCCCTTGAGCTTACGGACAGCAGGATGATAGCGAAGGATGTGGCCCACCATCAGAATCCGCCTGGAGTCTTCGGCCAGCTTCACGAGCTCCTGACCGTCCTGAACAGTTAGAGCCAGAGGCTTCTCAACGAAGACGTCCTTCCCTGCCTGTAGTGCGGACCGGACCAACTCGTAGTGCGAGGACGCGGGCGTGCCGATGGCGACGGCGTTGATCTCGGGGTCTTTCAGGACTTCCCGAAACTGGCCGGTGCGCTGCACTGCGCTGTCAACCTGAAGCCGGTCGAGGCTCTCGCGACTGGCGTCGCAGACGGTCCGCAGGACACCTATGTTGGCGAAGGTCCGGACCAGATTCTTACCCCAGTAACCAGTGCCGATGACAGCCACGTTTCGGTTCATCTCATCTCCTCTCCAAGCCGGTCGAGCGCCCGGTGCCTGCGCCAAGGAACACGGCTCTGTCGGTGACGCAGACTTGCCTGCATGTCACGTTCACACGGTGTCGCTGTCGCAGTAGCTGATGTACCATCTGGTTCGGTCAGACAGCGTGGCATCATCCTTCAGCGTCATCGGTCTCACGCCGAAATGGAGTTCGATCGGACTGAGCAACGAAGGGATGTGGACGAAACCGGCGCGTCGGTATGCCTGATAGTTACGGGAATGCTCCAGGCACAGACAGAGAACGGCATCGCAGTGTTCGTGTCTGAAATGCCTGCACGCGTGGTCCAGGAGGGCTTTCCCCGCCGCCGCCTCGCCCGGCCTGAAGAGCAACTCCATCACGTACCCGATTCTGCCGCCGTGTTTCTCCTTCGTCGTGTAGATGACCAATCCGTTGAGCGTCCCATTCTCATAGTATCCCTTCACAACATAGTGCTCGTCGGGTTTGTCTGTGAACCGCCACTTCATATACTCACGCGACCTCTCTATTGCGACCGGGATTCCATTTGAGAACGCCCGCCAGAGCTCGTCCGTTGCATCGTCGAAGGCCCGGAGCACCGTGATGGCCTCCCCGGTTTTGGCCCCGAAATCCGACATTGCACGGTTGATGGATTCACCCGTGGTTCCTATGGCGGGTGGACGGGAAACCAGCTTCCGTGCGAAGTAGGCGATGTTGAGAGGTTTGACTAGCATGGGCATCGGGTCCAATGAACGCCAACCCAGATGCTTAAGGAAGCCGTGCACCGAATTCCCGTTCGGGAAGCCGTACACGAAAGCTATGCCGTCTTGCTCACACCGGGCGTAGACTATCTTGGCGAGCTTGACGAATAGTCCCCTGCCTCGGTAGTCTCGGTCGGTGAGCGTGCCAAGTGACTGGCAGGCCGGGCGGACTTGACCATTGACACGGAAGTGCACCGGGAAGACCGCGTAGACTGCCGCGGTTCTATTCGCGCGCGAGTCCACTGCGAAGTTGACGAAGACCCTTCTCCCCGGGTTCAACAGGTACTGCCAGCGAAGACGCGTTAGGACTTCGGTGGATCCATTCCGGGAAATTATGTCGAGAAACAGGCCGAGGTCCTCATCGGTGGCGCTCATTTCATGCACGGTCAGATCTTCAGTCATCGCTCTGCCTTGCCCGCACTCCCTTCGCT
>CAYOCZ010000591.1:0-2054 GCA_964402475.1 uncultured bacterium
CAACCGCGCCGCCTCAATGTTGAGGTCTTCTAGCTCCACATGAATCTCGCGCAGGGTCTCCTCGAAGTCGAAGTCCTCATCCTCTTCCTCGGGAGCGACGCCGACGTACCGGCCAGGGGTCAGGCTCCAGTCGTTGGCCTCGATCTCGGCGCGATCCACCAGCTTGACCAGCCCCTCCACATCGCACAGCTCGGCCTCCGGGAATCGATCGGTGAGCCAGTGAGCCTGCCGCCAGAAGTAGCGCACCTGCCTGAGCTGCTCGACCGCAAGCTGGCGTGTATCGTCCAAGGCTTTCAGGCGTTTACGTAATTCTCCACCGCCATTCCAACCCCCTCTCCCGCGAGGAGTGGTTTGGGATGAGGGCGCTTGCTGAAGCGCAGCAAGCCTGTAGAGCAGGTCGGTCTGCTTGATGAGGTCGCGGCTCGATTCAGCCAGCAGGGCGAGGCGGTCGACTGCCTGCTTGAGGGCGCCGTTGGTGGTCTTCTGCGTCACCCACGCCGCTTCCTGCTCGGTTATGGCCTGCAAAAACGCCTCGACATCGTTGTGGAATGCAGGCAGCGCCCCTGCCAGTTCTTTTTGCACCTCGGCGTGAGCGGCGTTTTCGGCAAGCGCATCGAGCGCGGCTGCAAAGTCAGACAACGGCCGGATGGTCTTGCCGTTCTCGCCCTCGGTGTCGAAACAGCCCGCACCTTCATCGATGGTGCGGCGGCAATAGCCGGAGACGAGATCGAGGTACTTTTCGGTCTGGCCGCGGTAGAGCCAGACGATGGCCAGCAGGTTCTGCCGCTGCTCGGGAGAAAAGTCGTAGATCTTGCGTGTGACCTTGCGGTAGACGTTGCGCGCGTCGATCATCAGCACCTTGTCGTGGCAGGCCTTTGGTTTATCGCGGTTCAGGAACCATAGCTCACAGGGCACCGTGCGGGTGTAGAAGAAGTTCGAGCGAACGGCGACCATCAGGTCCACATCGCCCGTCTCGATCAGCTTCTGGCGAACCTTTGCCTCGCCGCCCCCGGCGCTGGACGCCTGCGACGACATGACGAAACCGGCCCGCCCCTTCTCGTTCAGGTAGCTGTAGAAGTAGCTGATCCAGACGTAGTTGCCGTTGGAAACCTTCTCCTTCTTGTTGACACTCGGCAGGCCGAAAGGCAGACGCGGATCGGTCTTGACCTTGTCTGCGTCGATCTCGTCGACGTTGAACGGGGGATTGGCCATAACGAAGTCGGCCTTGCCGACCTGATCGAGGGGGTCTTCGTAGTAGGTGATGGCCTTCTGGATGTCGCCTTCGAGACCATGGACGGCCAGGTTCATCTTGGCCAGGCGGATGGTGGTTGCGTTCTTCTCCAGACCGCGGAAGGTGAGCCGGTCGGTGGGGTTCTGACCGTGCTCCTCCACGATTCGGGCGCTCTGCACGAACATGCCGCCTGAGCCACAGGCCGGGTCCAACACCGTGCCGCCCTCAGGGTCGAGCACATGGGCGATGAACGATACCAGCGAGACTGGCGTAAAGAACTCGCCGCCGTCATGGGCCTTCTGGTCGGCGAACTGGGTGAGGAAGTACTCGTATATGCGACCAAAAACGTCGCCCGATACCCTTTTCAGCTCGTCGGGGTTGAGGGTGCGCAGGAGCTGTCCGAGTACATCGTTGTCGAGTTCCTGGTATTCGCTCTTGGGCAGCACTCCGCGCAGGTTATCGTAGTCGCCCTCTATGGAATCCATCGCTTCGATGATGGCCTTGGCGCGGTCTTCGCTGTCGGGCAGGGCCACGAGCCGGTCGAACTGCGCATTGGGCTGAAGGTATATAGCGCTCTGCTGGGAGAAATCCTCCTTGGTCAGCGCCCGTCTCTCGCCACCGCGGGAGGGAAGGTTAGCCTCGATATCATCCTTCACCGCGAGGTATCGGCTGTAGGCGTGCCTGAGAAACACCAGCCCCATCACGGGCAGGAAGTACTCGTTACTGGCGTAGTTGGAGTTGGCTCGCAGCGTATCTGCCGCGCCCCAGAGGCGCTTCTCGATGGCTTCGATGTGTTCAAGTTGGGTCAATAAGTGATCCTCCC
>CAYOCZ010000592.1:0-2054 GCA_964402475.1 uncultured bacterium
AAGGTTGGGACATTCGCGGGTGAAGTCCGGAGCAGGACTGGACAGTAGCCGCGAGGTCGCGTCCCACCCCCCGTTGCCCTCGCCCTCAGGTACGCAGGTCTTGTAGTAGATGAAGGCGTCGGCTCCCTCCGACGTATCGTTAGCCCAGGCCGCGATGACACGGCCTGTCGAGTCAACCGTTATCGCCGGGTACTTGTTGTGAGTATTGGCAGCATACAGGTCGACGCTCAGCATCGTGTCCTGGGTCCAGCCCGTGCCGGGATTGAACCGCTTGTAGTAGACTTGGAACCGGTAGGTGCCGAGACCAGAGTTCATCACGTACCAGATGACGTGGATGCGGCCGCCCGAGTCCACGGCGACGCGGCGCTGGCAGCTCCAGTAGCTGTTGTCGGAGTACGAATTATCAGTCAGCCTGGTGTCCGGGCCCCAGGCCACGGCCATTCCGGCGGCGAGCAGCAACGCGACGGTGATGCTACGTTTCACGATTCCTCCCTATCTCAGAATCATCACCTTGTGGATGCAGATGCCCGGCTGCTCTCTCCTCCCTCCTCCCTGCTCTCTCACGAAGTACACACCTGGCGCCAGCCCGCCCACGTCATTCGCGCCGGTATGAAGTTTAACCACCTCGCGTCCGCTGATGTCCAGTAGGCTTGAAGCCTGAGGCTCGCGGCTTGTGGCTTCCGCAAGGAACAGCACTCCGCGGACAACCGTAGCGGACAGCCGGCCGCCCACGGGCGGAACCGGACGTTCTTCGGCAACCCAGCTTGCGCCGCCGTCCGTCGTCTTGAGCACGACCCCTGCGTCGCCGCACGCATAGCCGTTGAGGGCGTCCGTGAAATGCACCGAGTGGAGGTCGCTCACGATGCCCGAGGCCTGCGTCCGCCAGGTTTCGCCTCCGTCGACGCTCATGGCTACCGCGCCGGCTTCCCCGACCACGAACCCGGTATCGGGTCCGCAGAATTGCGCCGCCGTCAGCCAGGGGCTGGGCAGGAACTCCGGCAGCCACGTTGCTCCGCCGTCCGTGGTCCGGATCGCCGCGTACGAACCGCCGGCGAACCCGGTCCGGCAGTTGCCTGCAAACGCCACCGTCCGCAGCGGGTTGATCGTGCCCGAATTCTGCGGAAGCCAGTCCGCTCCGCCGTTCGTCGTCTTGAGCACCCATCCCGAGTCGCCGACCACGTAGCCGGTATCCGCGTCGACCGGGAAGCAGACGGAAAGCAGGTCGTCGCCGACACCGGACGTCTGCGCCGTCCACGTTGCGCCGCCGTCGGTCGTCCTGGCGATCGTGCCGGCCCCGCCGACCGCATAGCCCACGTCCACTCCGCCGACGAACCGGATGCAACGCACCGGCTGCGACAAGCCGTTCTCGTTCCTTGTCCACGTGGCACCGCCGTCGGTCGTTTTGTATGCGGCGGCACCGCCGGCATCTCCTGCGACATACCCGGTCATGTTGTCGACCGGGAAGTGCATCGTGTACAGCGTGTAGGTGAACTGGTACGACAGCGGCGACCAGGTCTGCGCCGCATCGGTCGTCTTGAACACCCTGCCGGTCGAAGTCCTGCCGGTCGCAAACCCGGTGTCCGGCCCGGTCGGGAAGCATACCGCACGTAGCCGTTCGGGGACGCCGACATTCCCAACTTCCCAACCGGCCCATGAAAGACCGGCCAGTAAAACAACCGCCAGCACTAGTCTCGTTCGCATAGTTGGCTCCTATCTCTGCACTATGAACTTCTCTGCTCTGCCCGCTGCCTGCACGAAGTAGACACCGGGCGTGAGACGGCTCACGTCGTTCGGGCCAGGCGCAAGCTCCATGACCTTCCGCCCCGCCGCATCCAGCAGTTCGGCCCTGTATCCTGTATTCTGTCTACTGCCCGCGGCGCTGAGCACCAGCACGCCTCGGACGATGGTGGGTCCGCGATTCGTCACTCGCAGTCCGGGTTTCGGTGTCTCTTCGACCGCAGGACTTGGGTTCATCTTCCCCCAGATGCGGTCGGTGTTATAGGTCTTGCCACCAACCGTCCCGGCCCAGCCCTGATAGACCAGACTTACCTGAT
>CAYOCZ010000593.1:0-2049 GCA_964402475.1 uncultured bacterium
GCGCACAGCCGTGGTGCGCGCGGACCTGCTGTTGTCCGTTGGCGGGCATCACGTTTACCGACCGGGCAACGTGGCAGGAGTTGTCATCGGATCGCTGTATGCAGCGTTCATGCCAGAGATTCACGGGTTGAGAATGCGAGACTTAGGCGAAGCGTGCCGCCGGAAGTGTAACCGTACGGTAACAGGCTGTCACCGAACGGTGACAGTGGCAGCCGGTACATGAGCTCCGGCCGCTGACCCCGGGCCGCGGGTCTTCGGCCTTTCGTCTCAGGTTCAGCGGGCGGAATTGCACCTGGGCTACCTCAGCCTCGGGTCGTCGCTGTAGACCGAGAACCGGTATTCGGCGGTGTAGGGATGGAGCCAACCGTAGTTCTGCAACACCCAGAACAGTCCCTCCTCGACGCGCAGTCGCGGTCGGGCCACCAGCGTGACGTAGACGCTCTCCGGGTATTTCACTTCCATTTCATGCCAAACGTCAATCAGCCAGCGTTCGCCCCGGCGCTCGGCTCGTGCCGTGAGCCTGGTCTGATTGAGAGCCAGCGCGTAGCGTGCCTCCGGCTCGGTCAAACGGTAGTCGGACCGGGGCCACTCGATCCCGACCGGGCCGTAGCTGCGTTCGGACGCGGTGTCGTCCGGTTGAAGGCCGGCCGCGAAGTCCTTCAGCCGCGCTCTCACCTTGGATGAGCCCAGGCCGAAATCCGAGTGGAACACCCGCCGGGCAAGTGGTCCCGGGTCGAGCATCATCAGCAGTGTCTCCTTCGCTGCCTCCGGGTAGAGCGGGTATCCGACCACGCCCATCACGATGTTGAGACCGTAGATGCCGAGCCGGTCCTGAAGCGTGAACGCGCTCATGTCGCTTCTGGGCTTCCGGCTCAGCTGTTCGACCTTCCGGTCGACTTCCTGCATCATCAACGGCATGAGCGCCAGTGTGGCGGGGACGAGGACGAACGATGTCGCGAACTTCAGAACTCGGATTGCCTTAGTGCGGTTGAACAGCGGGAGGAGAATCCAGGCGGCGGTGAATGCGAGCACGGCCAGTGTCGGCGCGTTGAAAAGCAGTCCCCAACCGGCCAGCAGCAGGAAGGGCAGCGCGAGCAGGAAGAGGATGAAGCCCGCGACGACGCCGACGAGGCGTGAAACCGAACTCCCGCTCGACCCGCGCGCGGACTTCCTGGTGCTTTCCGGGGTTTCTCTACGACTCACTGCCAACAGGATGTAGTTGGGACAGACGACTCACGGGTACGGCAACTGCCGGATCTTGCGTTTCGCCTTGTTCAATTGCTCTTGGTAGCCTTCGCCGCTCAGGGCGCGCTCGGCTGCGCGTTCGACGTCCTCGTCGGCGTCCTGTACCAGCGACGCGATGGCGTCGAGCCCCCGCCCGTCGCCGATCTGCCGAAGCGCGAAGATGGCGGCCTTTCGCACGTCCGGGTCCCGGTCACGCAACAGCCAGATGAGCGGGTCAACGGCATCCCTTGCCTGCAGCTTGCCGAGCGCCCGGGCTGCGCCCGCCCGCACCACCGGCCGGGAAGAGCGCAGAAGGCCGATGAGCGGCTGAACCGAATGGGTGCTGAGATGGATGAGTGCGCGGACGGCCGCGCCATGGACATCCTCCATCTGTTCATTGTTGTACAAGTCCGCCAGCGGCTGGCAGGCGCGTCGGTCACCGATCTTGCCCAGCCCGGTTGCGGCTTCCTTCCGAACGGCCGGCATCGCATCCTGCAGCAACTCCGCTATCCTCGGCACCGAGACGGTGTCCTTGGCCTCGGCCAGGGCCTGGATTGCCGCTATTTTCTTCTCGGGGTCAGGGTCGTTCAACTGCTCACGCAGCTTCGGCAGCTTCGAGCCGCAGGCAGGCAGGAGGAGAACCAGGCCAACCACAAAGACACAAAGACACAAAGAGAAGGAAGCCCGCGGCCATTGTGACCGGCTCAGTCCAGATTTCGTCATTCCTGCTTCGTCCTTTGACATTCTTCTGATGATAGCGCCTGCCGCGCACCCGTCAACCGCGCGTGTGTCGGCCCACCCGGACGTCGGGATAGTGCCGCCAAG
>CAYOCZ010000594.1:0-2048 GCA_964402475.1 uncultured bacterium
ACGCGCTCGCACCCGAAGAGACCCTGCCCCTCTTCGCCAGCCAAGGAGCCTGAGCATGGGCTTCATCGTCTGGTGGACCCCCGCACGCATCGACCTGACCCGGACCCTCGCCGAGGAGGGCCGGACGGCGGCAGAGATTGCCCGGCGTCTCTCCACGCGCACCTACCGCGTCTCGCCGGGCGCCGTCCGCTGCATGGCTCGGCGTCATGGGATACCACTGTGGCGGTGCCGGGGGGATAGCCGGAAGCGGGTGTGCTGACCTCATTCGTCGACAAAGAACGTCTCGGCCCGGCTCGACTGCTCCAGCCAGATTCGTAACTTCCGCAGCGTTCTGACGCGGATCTGCCGCACGCGTTCGCCGCTGATTCCCAGCGCCCGCCCGACGGCTTTTTGTCTCATGTCGCCCCAGTAGATCGACCACAAGATGAACTGCTCGCGCGGCGTGCATCGCGCGCGGATCAACTCCTCGATGCCGGTTCGACCTGACGGGTTTCCCGGCTTGTGGTTGTCTGGTATGGTCGGGCCGATGGCGCCGAGGCTGCTCGTGCTGAGGCCGCGCACTCGGCGGCTTTGGGATAGGGACCGGGCGAAGGTCTCTGATTCCTTTCGGGTGCGTCTGCCGGAGCGGCTTCGGATGACGCGCGCCGCGTAGGTGCTCCACTTGCCGAGTGTGACGTTCCATTTCTCGGTTGCTTCCCACAACCCCTCGACCGCCTGTTCCATCAAGAGGTCAACGGCCGGCGCGTTGCTGCCGATGCTCTCGACGTACCACCCGATCATTCTGGCGACGACGCGCATGCCCAGCGGTAAATGGTGCTGCACGAGCCGCCAGCGGTTCGCTTCGCTGCGATCGGCCCAGCAGGCGGACTCTTCCTCGGGGGTGAGTCGATGGACCTGAGACGCCCACGGCGATGGAGTCAAGGTGCACATTCCGCAATTCTAGAATGTCGTAATTTCCCCTGAATTTTGTGGGAGTGCTCGCGCATCGTTGCTCGCGGCTTCTCCTCCGCATGACACCTTGAGACAAGGTGTTAAGTTCTCGTTGGGCCCTGTCTACCCGTGCTGCTCTCCCGATGGTGCAACGACGGCGGGTTCGTCACTGGCCGGACTTCCGAGCGGCAGCGGCAGCAGCGCGGAAGTGTTCAATGGTCACTTGGGCCACAACGCGCCTGGGGTCAAAGTTCGGCAGACAGGCGCGAAGTATCTGGTTGACGGGCAGGTGGCCGGGTGCCTCGTCCCACTTCTGGGCGCGGTAGTAGTTGGCGAAGGGCCGCAGAGCATCGCGCAGCCTCTTGTTCTCCTCCCGCTCGTTTGCCAGTTGCCGCATGACGCACGACCACCCGCCTCGACTGTGCCCGTACACGAATCCGCTTGGCCCGTCAGTCGGGTGCATCGGCCCCTGGCACTCCGGGCACACGTCCAAGTGCTTGCTCATCGCATCTCCTTGTTCGCCGTCGACCAGGTCCTCGAAAGGATTGCCAGGCTTCACCCACCTGGCGTGAGGGGCCAAGTCGCGGCTGCGGATCGTTCCCATCACGCCTCCTTCTGGGTGAACAACGGTGCCGCGTCTGCAATCCGCTGGCAGGCGATGCCGAACGAGTCTGCATCTTTTTCGACGCCGATAAACTGCTGGCCCGTTTTGAGGCACGAAAGACCCGTCGTGCCGCTTCCCATAAACGGGTCGAGTACGATGCCGCCGGTGGGCGTCGAGGCGAGACGACACAGCCACTCCATGAGCGCCAACGGCTTGACTGTCGGGTGCTTGTTCCCCTCGCCGCGCTCCGCCCGGCTCGCCTTGGCGCAGTAGAAGAAACGGGCGGCGGAGCCGGAGTCACCGGGGGTTCCTGTTGCGGTAGCCTCGTCTGGCATGTTGCCGTGATAGCCACCGCCTCCAAGCGTAGCCACGCGCCGTTGTCCAGGCTTCATCAACCCGCTCTTTGTCTGCGGAAACTCCCCCACCACTTCCTCGCTCCCGTCGTGGACGAGATTACTCGGCCAGCGGCCGAGGGGGGATGGGGGAGAAATTATACCTTTAACAAAGGGAATGT
>CAYOCZ010000595.1:0-2046 GCA_964402475.1 uncultured bacterium
GACTCGACCTGGGTGGGGGATACGGCGCCACCTTTGTATGGACACTACGAGTACGACACGTGCGTCACCTGCCCGCCGAGGAATCTGTTTCTGCCAGTATCCGACAGCGCCAACTACTGGGCGCGATTCGTGGATACGGTCATCAAACGCTACAGGTCGAGGGGCGACGCTCTGCACCTGTTCGAGTGTGGGAATGAGCCAAATGACACTTGTTCAGTTGATACGCTTCACGGTCCCCCGCACTGGGTAACCGGCTGGTGGCAGCATCCGAATATCGCATATCACGACAGCTTCCAGGGGCTGTGGGGGCTGTGTTCGCTCTATGTCCGCTATTGCATTGTAGCTGATTCACTCATCAAGGGAGCGCAGCCTGATGATACAGTCCTTGTAGGATCAGTCACGTGGCTCGAATTCGAGAACGACGAGACCGGGACGGTTGCCGGGAAAGAGTGGCTTCGCACCTGTTATGACATCGCTTCGCCGAACATATTCTGGGACGGGGTATCTCCGCACGCCTACCAGCCTATCTGGTGCCTGACGGGGTTTGACCCGGACTTCTACCAACAGAATGCGGATACGGTGTCAGAGATCATGCGGTCCCATGGGCATGTCGCACCAGTCTGGAATACGGAGTTCAGTTGGGATACAGCAGGGTGCGCGGACAGCTCGAGAGAACTGGGAGCCAGGGTACTCAACCAAGCTTTCGTCTGCGGCAAGGCGTCGGAGGCGAGTCCGTCGGGAAAGTACGATCGAGTGTGTTGGTGGCACTTCAGGGAGACCGGGCCCGAAAAGTCGGGCAGTGTTCCGCTGCTCGAGTACACAATGCAGTATCCGTATGATGCGTACTATGCGTTCAAGCAGACGGCTGAACACCTTACCGGCAAGCGGCTCAACGGGCGGGTGATGAACGGCGACACGGCTATCGACAATTGCACACGCGTCTATGAGTTCGAGGATACAACGGCGCTGAAGAAGCGAACGTGGGTATGCTGGCAGGATGAGGCCGTTGCTGCCTACACTCCGTTGCCGGTGCGGAGCGATACCGTGGACACGGTGGCACTCGACTACGACGGGTCACCGCCGACCGACCAGAGGGATGCTGAGAACTCCGGCTGGCTGCACATAGCACTGGATCCGCGTCCGGCATTCGTGACGGAGAAGAGCTCCACCAGCCGGCCTGAGCTGGTCGTGGACAGCGTCTGGATGTCGAAGACAGGCTCAGCCGCCACCTTCTACGCCAAGATAAGGAACCGCGATACACTCAGAGCGACGCCCGATGGTTGCTTGACTTGGGCGCGAATAACGTGGAACAGCGACTCCGTATGTTCTTTCTACACGGACCAAGTGCTGCAGCCACGCGATACGCTAACCGTGTTCTTTCCCACTACCGTGCCCGGATGGATGAGCGGCGAGGGGCTGCTGGAAGCTGACCTCAATCCGGGCATGCTTTACGTGGAGAAGGAAGGCACCGACGACAACCAAGCGTATCAGCGGCTCTACATTCCGTAGAACGCCGTCTGGTGCTACTTGCGCCGGAGTTGGCGGTCGGGGCCGTCGAGGGCGAGTTGAGCCGGCACGGACGGCTCCCCGCGAGAACGCAGCGCGGCGAACTTGCGGACCTGATCGAGGCTTCTGAGCCTCAGCCAGAGCTCCTTGGTTATCGGCAAGTCGTCCGTTTTCCGGTTCCACCACTACCTCCGAATATGTAATATACACATTCTCCCGCAACCGTCAGTCCGCGTCCTAACTTCCCTATTCCCAAGCCCCTAGCCCCTGTTGGCCTTCCGACCCCTCCTATGCCTCCCCCGTAGCTATCCACATGGCTACCGAGGTCACGACCCAAGGAGCTTCCCGGGAAACGAGGCGGGCTACTCGTTCGGCTATTTCCACCGCTACTTCGCCTGCTACCTTCCGAGCAACGACTAGAGTTCCTTGTCTGGTTCCTTGCCGCGCAATGAGTGAGGTTCCGTCCCAAGGTCCTTGCCGAGTCGCAGTCCACATTCCCGTCCAGGTTCCTTCCCGAATCCCTCTGCAGAGAACTTCGCA
>CAYOCZ010000596.1:0-2045 GCA_964402475.1 uncultured bacterium
GGCGAGGGGTGTGGTGTTGATTGCCGGAGGCAGAGAGAAGGCACTGCCGATAGCGGAATACGTCCGGGCCATGAGTCAGCATGCGAGTTGGGTCCTGCTGGTTGGCGAGAGCAGCAAGCGCATTGCACGCGAACTCGCCGTGCTCGGATTCCACCGGTATGACGTGTTTCCTGACCTCAGGGCGGCGACGATCGTCGCCCGGGCAAAGGCGCGGGCCGGGGACGCGGTGCTGTTCGCACCGGGTTTCGCCAGCTTCGACCAGTTCCGGGACTTTGAGGACCGGGGCGAGGCGTTCCGGAGGGAAGTGAGCAACCTTGACTAGTCTCCGGTTGGAGGGCGCGCGCCGCCCGGAGCGGCCGTCGGGGCCGATTGACTCAACCGTGCTCTTCGTCGTAGTGACCCTTGTTTTGATTGGCGTGACACTCGTCTACGCGACGACTTGCCACAAGGGCATCGCTTTCCTCAAGTCCCAAGGATTCCGGGCGGGCTTGGGCCTGCTTGCGCTCTTTTTCGGCGCGAAGTTGCGCTACACCCTGTGGAACGGCAAAGCCAAGTGGGCGCTGCTCATCGGTTCCGTCGCAGTGCTGGTTCTTACCCTCGCGATCGGCTTTGTGTTCAAGGGCGCCCAGCGCTGGATGCAGCTTGGGCCCATTATGATTCAGCCGGCTGAGTTTGCCAAGTTCGCGCTCCTCGTCTGGCTGGCCGGATACTTCGACTCGCTCAAGGAGCTGGGCAGGGACCAGCACGGTTTCTGGGGGTTTCTGCTGCCCGGGACGGTCGTGCTCGTCGTCGTCGTACTCACGCTGCTGCAGCCGGCAGTCGGCACAAGCTTCATCATCGCTGTCGCCAGCCTGGCACTTTTCGTGGTCGTCGGCGTGAAGTGGTGGCGTCTTGCAGTCACCCTCGGCGTCGGTGCAGTGCTGTTCGTCCTGGCGGTGACGTGCATCCCGCACGCCCGTGACCGGTTCGCCAAGTTCAGGGCCGGCAAGCATCGGCAGCAGGAACAATCGCTGATCGCGATAGGTTCCGGAGGTCCGTTCGGCCGCGGCCTTGGGGAGAGTCGCCAGAAGTTTCAGTTCCTGCCGAAAATGTACAACGACTTCATCTTCGCGGAAATCGGCGAGGAGTTCGGGTTCATCGGGAGCGCGGGCGTCTGCCTGCTGTACCTGATACTCTTCCTTTACGGCATGAAGATCAGCAGCGAGGCGCGCACGCCGTTCGGCCAGTACCTGGCCGCAGGAATCACGCTCATCATTTTCCTCTACGCCGTGGTCCACATAGCTGTTGCGCTGGGCCTGACTCCAACCACCGGCCAACCTTTGCCCTTCATCTCATCCGGTGGGTCGGCGCTGCTCTCGAACCTGTTTGCAGTCGGCGTCCTCCTGAACGTCTCACGGTACCGGCGGGTCCGGGTGACCGTGGACCTGCCGCCGGCCTCACGCGGCAGCGTCCTCCGATTCGGGATGGCCGCGGCGCCGGGCCGCCACAAGGTACTGGTGCTGGGCAGATTTGGGGGCAGAGTATGAGGGGCGAGGGCCGCGGGGCGGGAGTGCCGAAGTGAAAGTGGTTCTTGGCGCGGGCGGCACCGGCGGGCACGTGTTTCCGGCCTTGGCGCTTGGTGTCGAGATGAGGGATTTGGGAATCGACGTGCTCTGGGCGGGAAGGGAGTCCGGACTCGAGAACCAGGTTGCAGTGGAAAACGGCCTCGCTTTTGAATCCCTTGCGTCGGCTGGCTTCTATGGAAAGGGTATCGGCCGCAAGGCCCAGGCCGCATGGCTTCTCTGCCGCGGCCTGTTTCAGGCCATCAGCCTTCTGCGTCGGGTCGCACCCGCCGGAGTCGTGGCCACGGGAGGGTTTGCGACCGCTGCGCTTCTCGCTGCGACCGAGTTCGCCGGCACTCCTTACTTCCTCCTGGAGCAGAACTGCATTCCCGGCCGGGTTACGAGTTTCTTCGCCCCGAGGGCGCGGCAGACGTTCCTCGCATTCCCCAGCGCGAAGGCACTTCCCGGGGCAAGCAACGTGATCGGGAATCCGCTGAGGAAAGG
>CAYOCZ010000597.1:0-2045 GCA_964402475.1 uncultured bacterium
CCACCCCGGCCCGCGACATCCTAGTCCGTAGCTGGGCCAAGAAAGTCGCAAAGAAGCTCCAGAGCGTCATACCCGACAAGCCGAACGAAGCCGACCTCCGCCACGCGATTGAGCCGTTGTTCGACGGGTTCTGTGTCGAGGCTGGCATCCCGCCGCTTGCCCACGCCGAATTCTCGCTTGCGTCCGGCACGGCCGACGCGGTCTTCAGCCGATTCACCATTGAGTACAAACGTCCCGGCATGCTCTTCGCCAACTTCGACCTTGCCACCCGCAGCGCGGTAGACCAACTGCACGGCTACATCCGCGACCTGGCGGTCAAAGAGAAGCGCAAGGACCAGCGCCTCGCCGGGGTCGTGTTCGACGGCTGCTACATCATCTTCTGCCGCTATCTGGCCGGCAAGCTCACCGACTCCGGCCCGTTCGCAGTCAACGAGCAAAGCCTGGGTCGGATGCTCGGCTGGCTGGCCGGGTCCGCGTCCGGGCCCGCGCTCACGTCCGAGAACCTCAATCGTGACTTCTCGATAGACCAGCCGCACACCCGGGAAATCCTGGCCGCGTTCTGCTCCGCGCTCGACTCCGGCTTGGCCGACAAGAATGGTATCGTCACAAAGCTGTTCGAGCAGTGGAAGCTCTTCTTCTCCGAGTCAATCGACTACTCCGAGGCCTTCGGTGGCCGTAAGCTCGAACCCCTGAAGAAGTGGGTTGCCAAAGCCGGCATTGAGGTCAAGTCTTCGGAAGACGCCGAGCGCTTCTTCTTTGCCCTGCATACTTACTTTGCCTTGCTGGTCAAGCTGCTCGCCTGGCTTGCGCTCTCGCGCCACATCGGCGGCCGACTCTCCGGTCCGTCCTTTGCCCAGCTTGTCACCGCCGACCCCGAGACCCTGCGCCGCCGCCTCAAGGAAATGGAAGAAGGCGGCATCTTCCGCGCCTTCGGCATCTCCAACCTCCTCGAAGGCGACTTCTTCTCCTGGTATCTCTACGCATGGCATAAGCAGATGGAAGCAGGCGTGCGCGGACTGCTGGAGCGTCTTGACCGCTACGACCCCTCAACCCTTTCCATCGTGCCCGAAGAAACCCGCGACCTGTTCAAGAAGCTCTACCACTACCTCCTGCCCAGAGAGATTCGCCACAACCTCGGCGAATACTACACGCCCGACTGGCTGGCCCAGCGCCTCCTGAACCAGCTCGACAACGAGTACTTCACCGGCGACCCGAACAAGGCCACGGCCCGCCTGCGCCAGAAACTGCTCAAGACCCGGTTCCTCGACCCGGCCTGCGGCTCAGGTACATTCCCGGTTCTCATCATTGCCCGGATGCGCGAGCTCGGCCTTGCCCTGATGCTCAACGAAACCGAACTCCTGGACGCCATCCTGCACAACGTCGTCTGCATAGACCTGAACCCGCTCGCCGTCCTCACCGCCCGCGTCAACTACGTCCTTGCCATCGCACCTCTGCTTGAACACCGCCGAGGCGAAGTCACCATCCCGGTCTACCTAGCGGACTCGGTCCGTACTCCTGCCGAAGTAGCCTTGTTAGGAGTTGGGACAGGCGTGTACGAATTCCAGACCGCAGTCGGCAAGTTCCACGTCCCGGCCCTGCTCTGCGTTAAGGACAGGTTCGACCGCTTCTGCGACGTCCTCGAAGAAAGTGTGAAGAGCGAAGTCCCGTCGGACAGCTTCACTCACTGCGTTGAGACAACGCTCAAGCCCACGGGCGAGGGTTGGGACGACAAGGCACGGAAGGTCCTTGCCGACCTCTACGACAAGCTGCTCAACCTCCACAAGCAGGGCATGAACGGCCTCTGGGCGCGCCTGCTCAAGAACAACTTCGCGCCCCTCACCATCGGTCGTTTCCACTTCATCGTCGGCAATCCGCCTTGGATCAACTGGGAGAGCCTGCCAGACGGATACAGACAGGAGATCGCGCCGCTGTGGCTCGCGTATGACCTGTTTCCTCACAAAGGGTACGACGCCATCCTTGGCAAGTCCAAAGACGACATCTCAGTTCTAATGACATACGTCGTGATGGACAGACTGCTTGAGCAC
>CAYOCZ010000598.1:0-2040 GCA_964402475.1 uncultured bacterium
CAATAAAAAAGCGCAGATTATGGATTGTGGGATATACGCTGAACCCGGCCGCCCTCGGCGGAGCCCTGAATGCCGAACAGGGTGCGGCCAACCGGGCGAACGAGAGCCGCTACGCCGCCGCCATCGGCCTGTGGAACCAGTACGGCCGGGCCGAGAAGATCGACATCGACCAGAACCTCCGCAACGCAGGAGCCATGGAGGCACAGAGGCTTCGCAACCGCGGCCTGTCCAGCAGCACCGTCCTCTCGCCGGTCATCGCGCGATACATGGCCAGGGCGCAGCAGGAGAAGGCCCGCGTCAGCGGCACCGTGGCGACGCAGAAGGCCGGGATCATGGAACGACGAAACGACTACGGGCCGAACGTCCCGATGTACGCGGACCTGGCCCGATCCTACGGGCGGACCAGACGCCGGAGAGCCTGATATGGCATTCAACGTCCAGCACGGCAACCCAGGGCTCGCGGTCCAGACGGGCTATGCGGTCGGTCAGGCTGAGGCCCAGGCCGGCCAGTACGACCAAGCGCAGGCTCGTGCCTACGCCGAGCAGCAGGCCCAGCGGGAGCACGCGCGCCGAATGCAGTACCGGATGGCCAACGCCGACCAGCGCCGCATGATGGACGAACGGGACGCCGACCAGTACATGAAGCTCGTCGCGACCGAGATCATGCCGGCCATGGAGGAGTACGATCCGGTAACGGCCGTGCAACTTCGGCCCTACGTCCAGAGCTACCGGAAGGGATACCCCGCCCTGGCCCTCCGCCAGCACGCCGAGAAGCTGGTGGAGACCAGCCCGTACCGCGTGCGGGAGAGCCGCAAGCAGCAGATGATCGACGAGCAACGGCAGGCCGACAAGGCCGTGGACCAGCAGAAGCAAGCCGAGAAGGCTCAAGTCGCTATCGACAAGAAGACCGAGAAGGTCCAGTCCGAGATCGACAAGCTCGACATGAAGATCGCGGAGCAAGAGGCGATCATGACCGTCACGAAAAACTGGGAGCAGCGCAGCGGCAGCAAGGTGAAGAAGGGCGACGAAAGCGGCCAAACCAAACGTGACGAGAACCAAGGAAAGTACGACGTGGCAGAGTTGACGCTCGCCGCGTACCAGAAGATGAAGAAGACGCTCGAAGGCCGTATGCCGGGCGCTAAGCCTCCAACGAAGCAAGGGACGCAAACGGGGACTGCTGGGGTCGCTGGCGCACGAGCGCAAGGCATGGGGGCTCCGGCTGAGGCGGAGGCGCCTCCGGTCAAGGCCGTTGGCGACATGACACCAGTGGAGGCCGCCGCGACGGTGAATGCAACGCCCGTGGATGAGTTGGTCTTGCAACAGGGGCCGGAAGAGGCGGCGGGCATCATCTGGAAGTCGTCAAAGGCGTTCCAGACCGAGAACTATGTCAAGTTGCGGCTTGCCCGCGCACTGATGTTGGCTGCGAAGAAGGCCAAGTGGTCTGTTGTCTATCCCTCGATCCGGCTCAAGGACTTGCCGGAAGAGGACGCCGTTCGGCTCGTGGAGTTCTGGCGGGCCATGGGCTACCCGATAGAGATTGGTGGCAATCCGGCTGCAAGCAAGCCGACTCCGCAGAGCGAGAAGAGCCGGTGGGCAATCGAGGCTGACACCAGCGAAGAGCCGACCGGGTTGGAGTCGATCTTCGGCGGTGGAGGGTAGCCATGAGCGTCGTTCCCAACGACATCGACTTGGGCGAAGTGGTTTACACCACGGAAGTACCCGCCCGCGGCCCGGAGGCGCCAACGCCAGCCGACATTGCCGACAGCAACGATGAGGTTCTGGACAGGCTCGGCTACTCGATCAAGCAGCAGGCACCAAGAGAGAACCTTCGCGTTGCCGAGAAGCTCACCGGGATTCGCTTCAAGGCTCCCGACCCGAGTATGCCGCGCAACCGCGTCGAGAAGGGGCTGATCCAAGGCGGGTTCGACGCGCTGGCCGTCGGGGCTGCTTCGGCATGGTCCACTATCGGAAAGATGACCGACAAGCCCGGCATGGTCGAGGAAGCGAGCGGAGTTCTACAAGACCCGGCCCGCTATACCG
>CAYOCZ010000599.1:0-2038 GCA_964402475.1 uncultured bacterium
AAGCGCCGCCAACACAACCCGTAGCACCTACTTGAGTGAAGGGAATACCCCCAACGGCGCAAGCCCGGCACAGGCCGACGAACTGTTCAAGAAGCACCTGGCGTCCCTGATTGTGGGTTCGGGCATGCCCGTGCTGCAGGTGATGCACTACCAGTGGTTTCTGCGCGAACTCGCGCGCCTCTGGCGTACGCGCAAAGGCCGGGACCTCGCGTTCCACCTCGAACTCACCATCCGCAAATGGGTGAACCTCGGCCTCGAACCGCGCACGCTCCAGTTCCTCATCTGTGAAGCACATCAGCGCCTGAAGGGCCAGGATTCCACCACAAAGCATGCCCTGAGCGAAGCCGAAGGGACACAAAGTCACGAAGAGGCCGGCAACCCGGCGAAAACGGGGACTGTCCCGCACGCCGAGTGCTCCAAGGGACTGTCCCCAGCTTTCGCCCCGGAGACACCGTCTGTGGAATCTGCGAAATCTGTGGATGTCCGGTCCGGCACGGGTCCTGACACTGGACCCCTTGAATCCTCGAATCATGGAGTCCTGTGATGAAGCCGGATGTCCGCCGGCAGATTGCGGTAGACCGCGCCACCCGGCGCTACGGAAACGCGGTCCGGCAGGGTTCTATCCCCTGCCGGGCCGACGGGAACTCGGCCGGCCAGACCGACAACTACCGCACCGCGGCCGAACGCTCCGAACTCCGCTTCACGCAGGTCAAGCAACTGCTCATGGAACGCGGAGTCCCGCCCATTCAGTTCGTCCCCTACCGCAACTTCGCCCTCCACCTCGACAAGCTCTTCCGCCAGCACTCGGGTGAAACCCTGCGCCAACTCGCCTCAGCGGCGATTGACTACTGGATTTCCTACGGACTCAGGCCGGAAGTCCTCAGGGAAGTCTGCAAGCAGGTGTTTGCTTTGGAGTTGGACTAGAAACGTGGCCTGCGGGCGGTTGAACCCCTGGCTACTTGCCGCTGACGACGAGCACCTTCAGCACCTCGTCGCCGTAGTGGTTGATGACCTTGATGGCGACTTTGCCGGACTTCGGCTTGTCGAACGGAATGGACTTGGTGGCGTAGAGCGCGCTCCATGCCGCCTCGTCAATTCCGGCCCGCAGCGCACGCTTCAGCCGGTCGTACGGCTCCTGGTGGCCGCAGAAGTAGGCGTGGCGGACAAAGAAGCTCTCGCCGTTGTAGTCGGTGTCTATGAACCAGCAGGCGATGTCGTCGGTCTTGTTCGAGCGAATCTCGCCGGTCGTCGGGTCGTAAACGTCCACGCCCCGAATCTCGACGACGTACTTCCCGTCCTTTTGCGGCAGCAACTTCCCGGTCTTCGCGTCCACCGGCGCGACGTCCGGCTCGCCGAACACCATGAACAGGTTGGCCGCGCCGGTCTTCTTCAGCAGTTCCTCGCCCATCGAAAGGTCCGGGTTCATCAAGGCCGGCAGCACGACCAGCTTGCCGTAGCGCCGCGTCTCCTCGCGCACGTGCGGGTCAAACGCGAACCCGCACACAACCAGCACGTCGAACCCGACACCCAGCACCGCTTCCTTTGCCGCTTCCTTCACCTGCTCCGGCCCGACCGTGCCGTGCTCCGGCCCGATGGACACGGCTATCCGCTTCCGCTTGCCGGTCTCCGCTTCGGTGAACTCGCCCGACGCGTGCAGCCACGTTCCGGCGAAAGGCTCCAGCCGGTCAAAGGCGATGCGGAACTTCTTGTCCGTGCTCTTGACCCCGGCCTTCTTCAGGTTGTCCACAATCATTGTCTCGAACTGCCCTGACGCGGCCTTCACCTGCTCGGACTCGGCCTTCGGCCGCTCCGTGTCGGTCGCAAGCACCCGGTGCGGCGACAGGCTCTCGACTGTAAACGGCCCGGTCACGCGGATGCGCTTGTTATCCTCGTATGGCTGGTCGTACAGCAACTCGGTATCGGCACGCTTCGCAATCGAGGCGTCAATCTCCTGCTGCCGCTCGCGCCGCAGCTTCCACCACTGCTTGTGCGCCTGCTTCGCCTTGTCCGACCACTTCGCGTCGGCCTCACGAGGAAC
>CAYOCZ010000600.1:0-2035 GCA_964402475.1 uncultured bacterium
GGGATTCCAGCGGGGACGTGCTCGGTCCGTCAGTAGTGTCGGGGTTGTAGGACGTGCTCGTATTGGCCAGGATGAACTCGCCAAGTGCATAGTCGGTGTAAGGCCCCGGCGCATTGGAAACCTGGAGTCGGATGGTGTCGGCTGCGACGTCCAGCGAGTCGGGGTCAACGTCGAGGTCGCCGAGCGCTCCGCCGTAGAACTGGAGTATCTTCATCCCCTCGTTGAGATCCGCGACGTAGACGTAGTGCAAAACCGCTGTCACATTGACGGCAGTGGCGGGCAGGTCGTAGTGCCCGACCTCGACCGGATGCGCCGGGTCTGCAGCGGAGAAGACCCTCAGCCCTCCTCCACTGGCTGCAACATACGCCAAGGTCCCTCTGACATCAACGCCGGCAGCGAAAACAGACTGCCCGTGTCCGACCTCCACCGGATGTGCCGGGTCCGCGATTGAGACAATTGGCAGCCCTCCTTGGCCAGCGGCAATGTAGGCGTAGTCCCCGTTCACGGCTACGTCGGTGGCACGCCCTACGCTGCAATATCCAACCTCGACCGGGTGTGCCGGGTCCGCAACCGATACGACCCGCAGTCCGGAATCGGCGGCCGCGACATATGCATAGTCACCAACCAATGCCACGGCCACCGCCGGCGCCGGAGTGCCGCAGTGGCCGACTTCCGACGGATGCGCCGGGTCGGCAACCGAGATGACGCGCAGCCCCGAGTCTCCGTCTGCAACATAGGCGATGGTTCCGACCACCGCCACGCCCGATGCTCTGCCTGGCGAATCGTAGCGTCCTGCGACTGTTGGCTGCGCCGGGTCGGCAACAGAAATGACCCACAATCCCGAATCTGGGGCCGCGACATAGGCATAGCCCCCGCTCGCGGCCACGCCAAATGCATAACCCAATGAGTCGCAGCGCCCGACCCTGACCGGATTGGCTGGATCGGCGATTGAGAAGACCCGAAGCCCGGAAAGGAAGTCTGCGACGTAAGCGTAATCTCCGTTCACGGCTACGCACCACGCCTGGACGGTTTTGTAGCCACCGATGAACCGAACATTGAGCGAATCTGCCCGGGCGACGCCGAGGAGCGCGGGCACCAGCAAGAGCAGAAGTGAGATCGTCTGTCTCATGCTATCCTCCCAATGTCACGAGAATGACTATTGAGAATGGGGACAGTCCCACTGAGCAGCTGCGTCGGACGTGCCCGGGGCACCGTAGGAACGAGCGCTGCGGTACAGTCCCCATTCTCAGCGGATAACCGACAGCTTGCCGGTACGGCTCTGGCCGTCCTTCGACACGACCAGGTAGACGTAGATGCCGCTTGCCACCTTTGCGTCCCACTCCAGATGCCCATCGCCTGACTCGGTCGCGCTCCAGACCGACTGTCCCGACGCGTCGTAGACGATGACACGGGCACCATCAGTCAGCCCCTGGAAGTGGATGGCGTCGTGCTCCGGGTTCTGGTTGGGCTTAAACGGTATCGGCGCCACTCGGAGCGAGTCGAGGTTCCGGCGCCATGTCGGGCCGCTCACTCTCAGGAAGAAGCTATCCCGCACCGGGTACCCGAGCGTGTCGTACGCATCGATGATTACGAGACCAGCGTAGCCGTCCAGCGCAGTGCCCACGGGCAGGACCAGAACGAGAGTACACTCCACAGCCTGCTCGACTGCGAGAGACTCGGGTAGGTTGAGCACGTAGACGCTGCAAGGGACTGTCCCCGCACGGGGACTGTCCCCAGTGGTCACCTTTGCCTCAACCTTGACCGCTCGGAGCGGCGAGAGGCTGGGCCCGTCTGCTGTATCCGGGTTGTAGGAATCGGAGGTATTGACCAGCATGAACCTGGCCTTGGCATACGGTGAATAGACGGGGCCTGCCGGCTGTGTGTGCAGATTCATCGTGTCATGAACCACGTCCAGCGAGTCGTTGTCAACGTCGAGGTCGCCGAGCTTTGTTACCAGCGCGTAGACGGTCTCCGTTATCTCGTGATGGAGCGAGTCATAGCCGCTGATGATGATGGGACCCGAATACTCGCCAAC
>CAYOCZ010000601.1:0-2035 GCA_964402475.1 uncultured bacterium
AATATGACACTTTCGCTGTGGCATTACCCTATGACATTATCGCTGTGGGTCCACAGCGCAGCGCCGCCTGCCTTGACAGGCGGCCAGCCAACAGCCATTATCTTATTGAGGAAACTATGTCCGCGATGAGCCAGAATACCATGCCGTCTACCTGCGGAGGGAACCATGTTTTGGAACTATAGCTGCCCTGAGTGCCAAAAGCCTACCTCGGTCGACTGGTCGCAACGCGAAGCCGAAGCAATCTGCCGCCGGTGCGCGAAATCCCACTACCCGTCGACCCCGCACGAAGACCATTATGCCTACGTCGATGAACTGAAGTGGCCGCCGGAGCTGGAGGAAGCGGTCATTTCGCTGCGCGGCACGGTCTGCTCGGTGCCGGGCTGCTTCAGCGAGCACACGACGCTGGCATTCCGCGTGCCGATTTCGGCCGGCGGCCAGACCTCGGTCGACAACCTGATGCCGGTGTGCGCGCGCCACTCCGTCTCGAAGGGCGAACGTGCCTGGGACGAGTGGATAGCCGACGCACGCCAGGAGCTTGCGACCGAGAAGCAGGCGGCGCCGAAGTTCGAAGTCACCATAACCAAGCACCCCCTGACGGACGAAGTGCCGGCGTCCGATTTCGTCGCCCCGCCAGCCGGACTGATGGTGCCACTGGCTGGATTGCGCTTGCCGCGCGCGCCGAAGGCGGCAGGCCCTGGCGCCGCGCCGCTGGCCGAGCTGAAGCTGGCGGTGCCGTTTCTGCGCGGGCCGGCCGGCAAGATTGCCATCAGCTACGACTGGGAGATGAAGAAGAGCGGCCGCTGCCGTCTGTTCCTGCTGGCCTGGCCCCGTGGTGACGAACCCGACATCTCGCTGCTCGGCGGCCCGAAATACCACGGCATTCAGGCAGGAAAGGACCACCTCGGCGTCAAGGACCAGAAGGGCGACGCCGAACTGGAACTGACGCTGCCCGCGTCGCCGGGCGGCCGCTGGACCGCGGCAGTGGCCGTGCTGGATCAAGGCTGCGACTTCCAGCTCACCGAATACGCGCTGGCGGCGACGAGATAGAGGAGGATTCCAGTCTTGGCCGCAGCGGCCCCGGTCTGATAGCGCGAGGATTCTAGGGACTCAGTGTCCGGACACTAGAGTCCGGGATTCCCGGACCCCTTGACCCCTGCCGTCAATCTCGGAACAGTGCGCGGACCGCTTCGCTGACGGCGTCCGATGAGACTTCGCGCTGCTCGCCGGTCGCCAGGTCCTTGAGCGAATAGACACCCTTGGCCAACTCGTCCGGCCCGATGATGATGCAGCAGGCCGCCTGGGCCGCATCGGCCGACTTGAACTGTCCCTTGACCTTGCGCGCGTCGTAGTCGACCTGCACGGGAACGCCGTCCGCCCGCAGCCGGTCGGCGAGGTCCTGCGCCGCGCCGAGTTCGGCATCGGTCAACCAGACGACAAACGCGAGGTGTCGACGCGCCGGGGCCGGCGCGACAGGCGCGGCGAGCATCGTCCGTTCAAGCCCGATGGCGACGCCGATGCCCGGCGTATCCGGTCCGCCGAAATCCCCGACGAGGTAGTCATAGCGGCCGCCACCGCCAAGGCTGTCCTGCGCGCCGAGTGACGCCGAGATGTACTCGAACGTGGTCCGGTTGTAGTAGTCGAGCCCGCGCACCAGGCGGTCATTGGCCTCGTGGAGCAGGCCGCGCCGGCTCAACGCCGACAGGACTTGCTCGTGATGGCGCTCGCAGGCCTTGCAGAGGTACTGCCGGGGCGTGGGCGCATCCTGCACCGCTGCCCGGCAGTCCTCGACCTTGCAGTCAAAGACCCGCAGCGGATTCCGCTCGAGGCGCACGTGGCAGTCGGCGCAGAGCCGCCCCTTCCGGTCGAGAAGGAACTTCCGCAGGGCCTCGCGGTGAGCGGGGCGGCATTCGCGGCAGCCGATGGAGTTGACCTGGACCGTGCAGTCGCTGATGCCGAGCGACCGGAAGAACTCGGTGCCGAGGTAGATGATATCGGCGTCGACCAGCGGGCTTGCCTCACCCAGCGCCTCGACCCC
>CAYOCZ010000602.1:0-2034 GCA_964402475.1 uncultured bacterium
GGTAGATGATATCGGCGTCGACCAGCGGGCTTGCCTCACCCAGCGCCTCGACCCCAACCTGGTAGAACTCGCGGAACCGCCCCTTCTGGGGCCGGCCGTAGCGGAAGAAGGGACCGACGTAGTAGAGCCGGCACGGCACGCGCAGCCGGTTCTCGAGCACGGCGCGCACCACCCCGGGCGTGCCCTCGGGCCGGAGGGTCAGGTCCCGCTCACCGCGGTCCTTGAACGAGTACATCTCCTTGGTGACGATGTCCGAATCCTCACCCGATGACTTCGCGAAGACGTCGGTGTACTCGAAGGTCGGAGTTACTATTTCCTGGTAACCGCTAAGCTCGGCCAGGCGCCGGAACACGTTCTCGACGTGCAGCATTCGGCCCGAGTCCGGGGGAACGAAATCCTGCGTGCCCTTGGGCCGGGAGCGCGGTGTCCCGCTCATCCCAGCCTCCGGGAGAGCTCGTACGACGCCAAGCCGAGGAATATACCCGTGATGTTGGCCAGCATGTCAGTGACGTCGAATCCTCGCCGGGGAATCCTCTTCTGGACGAGTTCCAGGCCGACCGCGACCGGCCCGGTGACCAGGAGCGATATCCACGGCGCGGCCGCCTGGGCCGATATGCCCATCACGGTAAAGAGCGCCGTGTGGATGATCTTGTCACCGCCGCGCTCCAGCACCTTCGGCGGGTGCTTCAGGTGGAACGGGAAAGTCAGCACAAAACACGTCAGCGCAATCCAGCAAACCAGGAATAGCCAGGCCCGGCCCCGCCGACCCTTCGCCATCGGCCCGCTACCTGGCTTCGCCGCGGATGATTTCCTTCACCCGCATCAGCCGCGTCTGGTCGCCCCGTTCGGTTTCGCCCAGTTTCAGGTTGATGAACTTCACCGTCTCCTCGATGTTCGGTATCAGGACGAACTCGAGCGCATTGACGCGGCGGCGGGTCCTTTCCATCTCGGCGGCCAGCAGCTCGAGGCTCTTCTCCTTCTCGGCCAGGATCAGCAGCGGGTCGAGCATGTCGTCGAGTTCCTCCAGCGCGAAATCCAGCTCCCCGGAGGTGGTGGCGAAGCCGTAGCACCGCGTCTTACCGGAAATCTCCTTGTGGAACACCGGCACCTTCACGTTCAAGATGTTCTTGGTCGTGACCGCCACCGAGACCTGCTTGGAAGGCAGCATCACCGCTTCGTCCAGCGCCTCGGTGCCGTAGGACGCGCGGGCGACGGCGAACCGGCCGAGAATCCTCGCCATCCCGCTCTCGACCTTCTGCCGGTGCTCGAGGATTTCGCTGACTAGGGCGAGGATGATGCGCATCATCTCTTCCTGCTTATTCTTCAGCAGCTTGTGCCCACGCCGCGCGAGAGCCAGCCGCTTCCTGAGGCGCAGGAGCTGCATACGGTTCGCGCTGACAGCGAGTTTCATGGCGGCGTGATTGTATTTCGGCCGCTCAGGGAAGTCAAGCAAGGTCCTTCCGTGCGCTTCACGTCAGGGACACAGGCCGTTGTGTGGAAAGCGCTGGTTGTGGAATAGGGACGGGGATTCCGGGGACATCGAGGAGAAGCGGGGACGCGATCAGCAAATCTGTCCAAGCGCGGCATGATAGGACGATTGAGTTCGCCGAGCGGGCCGAATCGTTCATCGTTGGTTGGCCTCAGCGGACATGCCGGCCGGTGCGTCCGTCGTTCCGTGCAGTCCCGGTGACACGACAATGGAATCCTGACGCCATGCTGTCGAAGGCAGCTAGTTGGCGGCTAGGAATGAGCAGTTGGCCGCGGCCGTGGCCCCGCGACAGGCTGGCGCGCCTTCAACCTATGAGGGATACAAACCGTAGGTCGGGTTCTTGGGGTTATCCGCCGGCGATTCAAGGAGTTAGGCGTCGGAGCTACAACTCGACACTCCCTCTAGGGTGCTCCGAGTTTCGCCCGCAGACTGGTTCTAAGGGAAACCAGCGGAGGAACGGCGAAGGCAACCAGAAGGAGTTCTTGGTTCATTGGGGGTATTCCCTTCACTCAAGTAGGTGCTACGGGTTGTGTTGGCGGCGCTTT
>CAYOCZ010000603.1:0-2022 GCA_964402475.1 uncultured bacterium
ACCGCAGCTACCGCAACAAGCCCGATCGCCAGGCAAGCTGGGAGTACAGTCTGGGGAGAACGGATGGCGCTGCCCGTACTGCGCACCGGTTAATATACCAGTGGTGTCAACCGGGTCAAGATGGATCCACGAGGATCACACGAGATTAGAGGCAGCGTGCAGACGACAGAAGGTAGCGCGACGGAGGAGAGCTCCACACCCGACGTAGCCGGCTGGCCGGCCCTGAATCCCGGCTTTCCGTACTCCGCTGCCCGCTTGACTGTTGCTGCCGGCGGCGCATACTAACAAGACAGGCACAGCGAGAGGATACGTATGAAGAAGGTAGTTGTGTTCGCTTTCAGCGGCGACCCCGCATCTTTTGCCCACGCGATGCTAACCGCGATGGACATGAAAGACCGGGATTATGACGTCAAGGTAGTCATCGAGGGCGACGCGACGAAGCTGCTGTCGCTCCTGCGGAACGAGACCAAGGCCTTTGCCGATGTGTACCGTCGGTTCCGGGACCGCGGACTGATCGACTGCGTGTGCCGGGCATGCGCCACGAAGAACGTGGTGGTGCCGGTGGTCATCGAGCAGAACCTGAGGCTGGCCGATGACGTGGCCGGGCACCCGAGCATGGCCGCATACATGGAGCAGGGTTACGAAGTCGTGACGCTCTAGCGATGGCCTCGCAACCAGATCCGTTCGAGACGCTTGCCGACAAGTACGACTCGTGGTACGACGGCAAAGGACGGCTGGCGTTCGAGACCGAGCTGGCCACCTTGCGCCCGTTGCTGGCCGAGCTGCCCAAGCCGTGGCTCGAAGTCGGCGTCGGCACCGGCCGGTTCGCAGAGGCGCTGGGAATCCCGCTCGGGATTGACCCTTCCCCGGCTTTGCTCGCCAGGGCGCGGGCAAGGGGGATCGATGTCCTGTACGGCGAGGGGGAGGAGCTGGTGTTCCGCGCGGGCAGCTTCGGCACGGTGTTCCTGCTGACAACGTGGGAGTTTCTCAACGACCCGCCGAAAGTCCTGCGCGAGTGCCGGCGCGTGCTCAAGACTGACGGACGGCTGGTGAATGCATACCTCGACCGGGACGGCAAGTGGGGCGCGAGCTACGTGGAGCGAGGACGACAGGGACATCCGCTGTTCAGCCACGCCCACTTCGAGACGTATGAGGACGTGAAACGCCTGACCGAGCAGGCCGGGTTCGAGGTATCGAAGACGGTGTCGACCTTGTTCGAAGGGCCCGGCGAAGCCGTTGTCGCGGAAGAACCTCGACTCGGCTTCAGGCGCGGGGCGAGCTTCGTCGTGCTGGTAGCACGTCCACTTCAGACAGCAGACGCCTGAGCGAACCGGCTACTCGATAACCAGCTTGCGCGTTGCTGAGCCGCTGCCGGACTCGAGTCGGAGCAGGTAGACCCCGGCCGGGATCGACCGAACGTCAATCCGGAATGCCGACGTCCGGAGTCCGAGCCACGAATGCACCTGACTGCCGGTGACGTCGTAGAGCCTCAGGCTCGCCCTGGAGTCTTCTGGCAGCGAGTAGTCGACAAGGACGACACCGCCGGCGGGGTTCGGTACGACCCACAGAGCGAGGCGTTCGCGCACGACCGGTTCGCCCTCAGCCAGGCCGGACGCGACGTGTCCCAGCGAATCGGTCTTCACCAGAAGTACGCTGCCGCTGGCGGAGTCGGACGTGCCGGCAACCACGAATCCGCCGTCAGCGGTTTGACGGACGTCAACGGCCTGCTCCCTTCCGATCCCGGGGAGCACGCTCGTCCAAATCGTATCGGCGTTGGCGTCGAGCTTGGCCAGCCAGGCGCGAGCCGAGTCGCCCCAGTCAATCGAGCCGGCAATCACATAGCCACTATCGCCAGTCGCGTCCAGTGCTACCGCCTGCGTTCCAGCGCCCGGGGGCGAGATGTTGCGGGTCCAGATGATCGCGCCGCTGGAGTCAGTCCGCACCAGGTAGGCGGCGTTCTGGGCGTTGAGCGTGTCGAATTCCGACCCGACGGTCAGGAAGCCGCCGTCCGGAGTCTCACGA
>CAYOCZ010000604.1:0-2019 GCA_964402475.1 uncultured bacterium
CGCGAGACCCCCCCTGCGCCCATTCCCGGCCTGTCGGATGGACCCCACCCGCCGGATGTGGTGGTGGCGGCTGTACCAGCGAACCCAGCCCTTGAAGATGCTCCCCTCGGCTGGCTGCCGGCGGCGACGAGGGAACTGGAGTTCGAGGCGGGCGGCGGCCGTCAGGATTCTGGCATGTATGGCCCCGACGGGCCGGGGCACAACCCGACGTACACCGAGCGCAACACACTTCGGCCACCGCAAACCCATGCGACTCAGCTCTCTGTGACACGCCTCGGCGGCCAACTGCGCGGAGTCGTACTTGCCCGCAGCCACGTCTCTGGCGTACTTCTCACACAACCGTACTTCCGTAGGCGTGAACTGGCTCTTGTATCTGGGCAGGCCGAACGTCGTGACGGCATGGTTCATCCGCGTATGGACCGCGCCGGCCGTGCGTCTGTGGGCGATGCCACCTCGCCGTGGCATTGCGGCGGCGCAGGCATCGGCTGCATCCATCACGCGCCGATAGCGGCCTTCGAACAGCAATCGAAGATACCGTCTGTAGACGCGTTCCTCGGCCTCAAGCCAGCGTGGGTACTTGTGCAGACCCATGCTGCGTGCGAGCTCGCCGAGCCTAGCCAGCACGGCCCGAAAGGGCCGAGTCGAAGTCCTCCGGCCCTGATTGCGCGCCAGTTCCTCATGGCAGGCTTTGGCGGCGAGTCGCACCGTCGAGTAGGCACCATCAACGACCGCACGTGCATAGCGCTCCACCGCCAATTCGTCCCTCGCACTCCACTGCGTGTGGCCCCAAGGCTGCTTGAGCTTGCGCGCGCGCGAGTAGATGCGCCGCTGGACCGTCCGGAGCGGAAACGGCCGGGTTCGGCCGACCGCGTCGGCAAGCCGCGTGAGTTCCTCCGCGCAGGCCCTTGCTGCCTGCCGGGCGTCGTAGTAGCGGCCCCGGGTGAGCTCACGGACATAGCGCGCGATGACCTTCTCCTCAGGGGGAGTCAGGTACATGCCCGCGCGGCGCAGCCCGAGTGCACTTAGTCGAACAACCATCCGCCGTCGCACCGAGTCGAACGGGCGTTCGCGTGAAGCCACATGGTGTTCTGGGTCAGCCTTCCTGAATGATGCGTACAGCCGCTCGATGTCCCGGGCGCAGACGCGTGCAGCGTCCGAGACGCTCCGGTAGCGCCCGCCCGCCAGCGCACCCGCGTAGCGGTCGACGATCCGGTCCTCCTCGGGCAACCAGAGGCGGCGCGTGCTACTTGGCATCCGTTACTTCAGCACTGTCCGGACGACGCTCCAACGATGTACGAAAGGACGATGAACGATACCGCATCGTCTCGACCAAGCTCACCATCCGAGGCCGAGCCCTGCCGCCAATCTGCAATCTAGAATCTGGAATCTTGAATGACATCGTCATGCCGCGCCTTGGACATAGTTCGTAAGTATGGAAAGTGTCCGGGCTCACGTCGGACGCGGGGCCTACAAGTACAGGCTGACGCCCATGCGCCCGGTCACGCCACTGCCCAGCCAGGAGTAGGTCTTCACGTACCGGTTCGACTCCTCTCCCCTGATGGCCTTGAACCCGCCTCCGACCTCCATGAAGTACGCGACGCGACGCGACGCGAACACCTCCAGGCCGCAGACTCCGGAGGCGACGTATGTCAGGTTCTTGCCGAACAGGTTGCCGCGGTGGGTCACGAAATCGTCCCAGGGCGTGAACGAGTAGCCGAGCAGCAGCTCGAAACTGCCGTAGGCTCGCAGTAGGTCGCGGATACACGGGCTGCGGCCGCCGATAGAGACGGCTCCGCCGATCACGCAGGGATGGCACGACACCCATTCTCCGGCTGTGTCGATGTAGGTCGCATAGGTCAGGCTGCTCAGATACCGGGCATCGAGCCCGATGCCGAAGTTGCGGCCCAGCGTCGGGAACTCGATCCCGGCCTCGAACATCGAGTAGATGCCCTGTATCCCGGCGCCGAACTTCAGACCGACCGGCGTGCCGGGCACGCTGTCCGGTTGGGCCAGAGCCGT
>CAYOCZ010000605.1:0-2018 GCA_964402475.1 uncultured bacterium
CAATTACATGGCCCTGCTCGGGTGGGCGCTCGATGACAAGACCGAGGACTTCGGGCGCGAAGACCTGGTGAAGAGCTTCTCGCTCGACCGAGTGAACAAGTCGGCGGCAAGTTTCGACCCGGGTAAGCTGATGGCGTTCGAGGTCAGGCACATGCTGGCCCTGCCGGTCGAGCGGCGTGTCGAACTCTGCCTGCCGTTCCTTGGCAAGGCCGGGCTGGATGCGGCACCGGACAAGGTCGCGGCAATCATCACGGCGGCCGGCGACCGTATCAAGGTCGCGGGGGACGTCCTCGACTACGCCGATTTCTTCTGCGCCGACGAGAAGCTCGGCCGTGACAAGGTGGCATTCGACAAGGAGATGGGCAAGCCCGGCGCGGCCGGCAACCTTGCGAAGGTCCGCGGCCTGCTTGACACCGCGGCTTTCGAACCGGCGGCACTCGAGAAGTGCCTGCGGGATTTCGTGGCGGCCGAAGGCATCAAGGTCGGGCAGGTAATCCACGCCCTGCGGCTGGCCGTCACCGGCAAGACCGTAGGATTCGGGCTGTATGAAACGATGGCGATACTCGGCCGCGATTCCGTGCTGGCGCGGATTGACCGCGCGCTTGAGCGGGTCGGCACCAAGGAGTAGACAGTGAACACTGAAGAGAGGGTGGGCAGGAACTTCATCGAAGAAGCGATTGAGGAAGACCAGAAGACCGGTCGGTTTGACCACGTGCACACCCGGTTCCCGCCCGAGCCAAACGGCTACGTGCATATCGGAAACGCCAAGGCGTTCACGATCGACTTCGGGATGGCCGGGAAGTACGGCGGCAAGTGCAACCTCCGGTTCGACGACACCAACCCGGTGAAAGAGGACGTCGAGTACGTGGACGCGATAAAGGAAGACATCCGCTGGCTCGGCTATGATTGGGAAGACCGGGAGTACTACGCTTCCGACTACTTCGAGCAGCTATACCAGTGGGCCGTGCAACTGGTCAAGGCGGGCAAGGCCTATGTCTGCGACCTTTCCGCAGACCAGGTTCGTGAGTTTCGCGGCACCCTGACCGAGCCCGGCAAAGAGAGCCCGTTCCGCAACCGGACCGTCGAGGAGAACCTGGACCTGTTCGAACGGATGCGCAAGGGCGATTTTCCGGACGGGGCGAGGACGCTGCGGGCGAAGATCGATATGAGATCGCCCAACATCAACCTGCGCGACCCGGTGATGTACCGCATCATCCACGCCACTCACCACCGGACCGGCGACAAGTGGTGCGTCTACCCGAGCTACGACTGGGCGCACGGCCAGTCCGACTCGTTCGAGAAGATAACTCACTCCCTCTGCTCGCTCGAGTTCGAAGACCACCGGCCGCTTTACGACTGGTTCATCCGGGAGCTCGGTATCTTCCCCTCGCGCCAGATCGAGTTCGCCCGCCTGAACGTCACCTACACGCTGATGTCCAAGCGCCGCCTGCGGGAGATAGTCGAAGGCGGAGTGGTGAAAGCCTGGGACGACCCGCGCATGCCTACACTATCGGGCCTGCGCCGCCGCGGCTACACCCCTGAGTCCATCCGCGAGTTCCTGAACCGCGTGGGCGTGGCCAAAGCGGATACGGTCATCGACGTTGAGCTGCTGGAGCACTGCCTGCGCGAAGACCTGAACAAGCAGGCCCTGCGCAGGATGGCCGTGCTGCGGCCGCTGAAGGTCGTGATTGAGAACTACCCGGAAGGACAGACCGAGGAGTTCGACGCCGTCAACAATCCCGAGGACCCGAGCGCCGGAACGCGCAAGGTGCCGTTCTCCCGTGTGCTCTACATCGAGCAGGACGACTTCCGCGAGGTGCCGCCACCCAAGTACTACCGGCTGACGCCCGGACGCGAGGTGCGGCTGCGCGCCGCCTATTTCGTGAAGTGCACAGACGTGGTGAAGAACAGCCGCGGGGACTTCACCGAACTGCACTGCACCTATGACCCGGCGACGCGCGGCGGTGCGGCACCGGACGGCAGGAAGGTCAAAGCGACGATCCACTGGGTCTCGGCGG
>CAYOCZ010000606.1:0-2007 GCA_964402475.1 uncultured bacterium
CCGACGTGAAAGACGATGCTATTACGTCGGCGAAGATACTGGACGGCGCGGTCACCTCGGCTGACATTCGCGACACGACGGTGAACACCGGCGACCTGAAGGACGCAGCGGTGACGATGCCCAAGCTCGACCAGGCTGGAGCCGGAACCGGACAAGTTATCAAGTGGACAGGCAGCGCCTGGGCGCCGCGCAACGATAGCATCGGTGGCGGCGCAGGCGACAGCACTTGGGTGCGCGTTGGGTCGGACAGCGTGCTATACACCGTTCACCCGCTCGGCCTGGCCCGGGCCGGAAACGTGCTGCTGGGAAACACGAAGTACACTCACGTCAACTTCGGGGCCGCCTGCACTACCGGAAGCGTACTGAATGACAGCTTTGCTACGATTGCGGGTGGCAAGCGGAACCGTGTCGCCGCGGCCTTCGGTACCATCGGTGGTGGCACTGAGAATCAAGTTGATGGCCAGTATGCCATCGTGGCCGGCGGCGAGGGGTGCAGGGCCAATGGCGAGGACGCCGGTGTGCTCGGGGGGTATTACAACCGGGCCGGTGGCGAGGCCGCCAGCATCGCCGGCGGTTCCGAGAACTACGCGGACGGTGACTACGCCGCGGTAGGCGGTGGCGAGGTCAACGACGCTTACGAATACTACGCGACCATCGGTGGCGGCGAGGGCAACAGTGTCGAAGGCGAATACGGTACCATCGGCGGTGGTGACTATAACTGGATAACGGGCTCGGCTACAACCGTGGGCGGAGGCGAAGAAAACGAATGCGCAGGCGACTTCGCGACGGTCGCTGGTGGCTACGAGAATAATTCGGCCGGTGACTATAGCTTCACGGTTGGCAACGGGTCAGCCGTCCCGGCCGCCTACCAGAACTCGGCGGCTTTCAACGGCACGACGGCGAGCGCTTCGAACCAGGTCCGCTGCAATTCGCTGGTTCAGGGCTACGGCGCTCTTGCAGTAGATGACCCTCGCGATCCGGATGGCGGAATCCTGAACCAGTACTCGGTTGCGTCGTCGGAGATGGTCATGATCTACCGTGGAAGCGCGATGATAGGCCCAAACGGGCGGGCCGGAGTCGGCCTGCCGTCGTACTTCGACGCCCTCTGCCGCAACCCGATGGTTCAGCTCACCGGCGTGGGTACGGCCGATGTAGTCTACGTCGCTGAGGACGTGTCCGGCAATGACTTCACGGTCGGCGGCAAACCGGGCACGAAGGTGTACTGGACCGTGACCGCCGAGCGCAAGGACCCGACCGCCGAGCTCGGCCGCGTGCTCCTGCCGGTCGAGCAGGCCAAGACCGGAGCGCTGGCCGGTCGCTCGCTCGACGACGCCGCGCTGGCCGGAGCGATGAAGCAGCTCGACCGGATGGGCCTGTCCGCCGACTTCCACTTCCGCACGGCAGCCGGCCGGCAGCGCTATGAGAACGTGAAGCTGGCGCGCACGTCGGGCCATGGTGACCGCATTCGCGGCGCAGTGGAGAGCAGACGCTTGACGGCCCGGCAGCGCGCAGAGGAGAGGAAACGGCTGTCGGCGGAGCGGAAGGCGGCGCGCCGACTGGAGAGGAAGTCGGGGCATCCCGAAGACACACCCAAGGCCGGGGATCTCGACTCAAGATGACGCTGGGTGCCAAGAAGAGATTGACCATGAAAACGAAAATACTGGTGTTCGCCGTGCTCACGCTCGCAGTCGGGTTCGCTCAGAACTACGAGTGCGACTGGAGCGTAGTCGGCATCGGCGGCGGTGATATGGCCGGAAGTGCGTACAAGTGCGGCGCGACCGCGGGCCAGACCGCGGCGGGTCTCATCACCGGCACGAACTACTGGGCGCTCATCGGCTTCTGGCAGCCCGAGGAGCAGACCGGCGTGCGCGAGCAGGCGTACTGGCCTGGCCAGGGCCAGCTCGCAACCTGGCTCTACGCGCCGCAGCCGAACCCGTTCCGGGCCGCACTCGCCCTCCGCTACTCGCTGGCGACAGAGGGTCGGGTGGAGCTGCGCGTGCACGACCT
>CAYOCZ010000607.1:0-1997 GCA_964402475.1 uncultured bacterium
GCCAAGCGGGCCGCGTTCCATGCCGTGAAGGACTACCTTCAATGCGAAGCCGTCGCGGAGCCGCTGGACGCGGGCGACCTGATTCTGGCTGTGCTGAAGGACCGCACCGGCAAAGGCACGGCCGAGACGCAGGGCGAGCTTGACGCGGCCGTCGCGGCGATCCTGAAAGGCGCATATGACCTGGAGACCGGCAACCTGATCCCGCCGGCAGAGGAGCCCGACAATGCCGCTGACTAAGGCCCAGCGAGAGAAGTATAAGAAGTTCCTGGCCGTCAACCGTCCACGTCATGCGCAGTACCGGGCCAAGCGACGCGCAAAGGCCCCTGAAGTGCGCGGAATCGGCTTTTGGGGATGGGTGAAGACACGTCTCGCCAAGAAGGGGACTCCCAATGGGATGCTATGACGAAATCCGGTTCCTCTGCCCGAAATGCGGACGCGAGATTTATGCACAAAGCAAAGGTGGCGCCTGCAACATGGCCACCTATGAGGCGCGCGACGTACCGCTTGACGTGGCGAGCAATGCCAACAGGCACCCGATTGTCTGCCCGGGGTGCCACCAATCGTATAAGGCCGTCAGCGCAGGGTTGACCCTGCTGGAAATCTAGGAGACTCCCAATGACTGCCCGCGAACTACTGCAACAGGTGATCGAAGACCCCGCGATGCGTGAGTGGCTGACGTGGGAGGACTACTGGACGTGCTACTGGACCATGACGCCCGACGGCTCCCCTCAAGGCCCGTTCTCGCGACACATTGGCGACCAGGTGATCTGCCGCCACACGCCCCAGTTCGCCACCGACCACATCGTCGGCCTGCTGACCCGCAAGCTGGCCGAGCGGAGCGTGTACGTCAAACACGCGGCGCAGGGGCACTTCTGGGCGCAGAAGCCCGGAGGAGAGTACCCCCTCGATCTTACCCCAGACGGCACATGGGCGAAGAACTCACCCTATGCCGAGTTCCCCTCCACCCTCGCCGCCCTGTACGCCGCGTGCAAGGCTCTGGACGCGGAGGCCAAGCCGAAAACGCGGTGGTTCGATATGGCGAATGGGCGGCCCACAGGAGCGGATACGATGCTTCGGATTCTGCGGCCAAACCAGAAGGCCCTATTTGTCATGCGCGACGGGACAGAAGAACAGGCGCTTGTTTGTGAACTCTGCGACTACGAGAAGTGGATGATGTTGAACGGCGACGTGGTCGAACTCACCCAATCTGAGTACGACAAGCTCAAAGCCGAGCGGTGCAAGCCTGCCGCCGATACGTTCCCGCAGTACATCGTGGCGGCCTCGGAGCGGGACCACGCCGGGCCGGGCTTCGTCCCGCTGCCGGTCAGCGATGGTGTCGCCTACGTCTTGCGCTCAACCGCTTCCATGGCGGTCTCTGTCGCGACTGATGGCCGCGAGTCGCCCTATGACTGGGACAGTATGAGCAACAATCGTCTGGCTGACGGCACTTGGGTTTGTGTCAGCGCGGGGAATGCCAGGGCGCGAATCAGGAGGCCAGACGAGACGTATCCGCAGTACATTGTGACCAAGCAGTATGCGGACATGGACTGCCCTGGTTGGGCCGGGCCAGACACGGCCAGGGACGCAATCGCCTATGTTCGGCGCGATTTCCTGGAGGCCGATGGCCTGCCGGTACAGGTGGACGGAGAAGAGCGCACAGGTCAGCGGATAAGGAGCCTGTCGGAGCGCATTGCCACAGGCTGGCTCGTCCGCGTCAGCGAGTCCAACGCCAAGCGGCGGGTGAAGCGCGTGCGGATCGTGCGACAGGGCGATACCCAGTACATCGTGAAGTACGAGACGGCCGACGAGGAGGAACTCGGGCAACTGTGGCTGACAGGCTCTCGCCAATGGGAGCGGGAGTCATGGCTGCCGCAACGTGACTCGATGGACTGGGTTGCAGTGCTCGACCCGAGCAAGGCACAGCCCGTCACCCTCGAATCCGTCGCCGCCCGCGTGGAGCGGCTGGAAAGGCAGGCGCACTGATGGCCAAACGCAAG
>CAYOCZ010000608.1:0-1988 GCA_964402475.1 uncultured bacterium
TTTCTACCTCCTCGCCCGCCATGGATTCAGCCTCCCCGGTGGCGACTCGTGGGGATTCTCCATGGGTGACAGACTGTACCCGACCTTCACCGCCGGGCTGATACTGGGCACGACCGTGCTCGTGTTCCTCGTCACCACGTTCGTTTCGTGGCTCCCGACCCGCAAGATCGCCAAGCTCAAGCCGACCGACGCGCTGGCGGGACGCGGAACTTGAGGACAAGAGTGAAGAGTGAAGAGAGAAGAGTGAAATCGGAGGCGGTCGCGGATCGGGCTCGATTTTCGGACTTGGGACATTCGGGTTTGATTCGTCATTCTGGTTTCGGGCTTCGGACTTTCGCCGCCGAGGCGGTATGCTAGGCTTTCTCGCCAAGGGCCTGCTGCGCGACCGGTCCCGCAGCCTGTTCCCGCTACTCACCTGCGCCATCGGTGTCTCGCTGGTTGTGTTGATGGACTCCTACCTGCGCGGTGCGACCGACGGGATATTCCGGGCCACGGCCAGCTTCGTCAGTGGCGACCTACGCGTGGCCACACGTGCCCATGCCAGGGCCGGCGCGGATGCGTCCAACGAACTGGCACTACTAGGCGTGGACAGCATGATAGCGGCGCTGCGACACGAGTTCCCCAGCGTGACGTGGACGCCTCGGACGCGGTTCGGCGGCCTGGTTGATGTACCGGACTCGGCCGGCGACACGCGGGCGCAGGCGCCCGCCGCCGGGCTGGCCGTAGACCTGTCCGAGGGCAGCCCGGAACGCACGATACTCAGGTTGGACAAGGCCCTGGCCTCGGGCCGGCTGCCCGCCGCCCCCGGCGAGGTCCTGCTGTCCCACGACTTCGCGCGCCGGCTCGGGGTCGGGCCCGGGGACACGTTCACGCTGGTCGCGTCCACGATGAACGGCAGCATGGCAACCTGGAACTTCGTTCTCTCCGGCACGGTCCGGTTCGGCGTCAGCGCAATGGACCGGGGCGCGCTGGTCGCGGACATCAGGGATGTCCAGCAGGCGCTCGACATGCCCGACGCGGCCGACCAGGTGCTGGGATTCCTGCCGGGTGGCGTGTACGATGACCGGCTGGCGACGCGGCTGGCGGCGAAGTTCAACGTGGCCCACTCGGCCGGCGATGAATACTCGCCGGAGATGGAGACAATGCGAACGGCCAGCGGCCTCGGCTCGTATTTCGACATCATCGGTGCAGCGTCGGCCTTCATCATCGCCATCTTCGTTACCGCAATGGCGGTCGTACTCTGGAACGCCGGCCTGATGGGCAGCCTGCGCCGGTACGGCGAAATCGGAGTCAGGCTGGCAATCGGTGAGTCAAAGGGGGCAGTCTACCGTTCGCTGCTGGCCGAGGCTTTCCTTGTCGGCCTTGCCGGCTCCGCAGTCGGCACCATGATCGGCCTCGGATTCAGCTACTATCTGCAGGAGGTCGGGTTTAGTATTTCCGGCATGATGCAGAACTCCTCGATGGTGATTGACGACGTCATCCGCGGGCGCATCACGCCGGTGAGCTTCTACGTCGGGTTCGTGCCCGGCCTGCTCGCGACCTTCCTGGGTGCAGCGATATCCGGGCTCGGCGTGTACAAGCGCGATACCGCGATGCTCGCCAAGGAGCTAGGAAGTTAGGAGTCGGCAGTGAGCGAAATCACGGGACTGTACCGGATTGCGGCCGCGTCCGCGCAGCCGGGGACTGTCCCAAGGGATTTCGCGGGGGAGGAAGCGTGATACTGTGCAGGTTGGTTTGTGTCTTGTGCTTGGGCTTGAGCCTTTGCCTGGCGGCCGAAACGCCGACGGGCGAGTGGATTCTGAACAAGGTGGACGAGAACAACTACTCGGAAACACGCGTGGCCGTGTCCGAGATGGTCATCCACCTTGCCCGGAACACACGGACGGTGCGAGCCAAGTCGTGGGTCAGGGGCACAGATGAGTCGTTCACCGAGTTTCTCTACCCGCCACGGGACAAGGGCACCAAGATGCTCAAGCTCGGGGATGAGA
>CAYOCZ010000609.1:0-1987 GCA_964402475.1 uncultured bacterium
GGCGCGCGGTGTGAAGAAACGGCACGTCGCACTTGACGTACGCCCAGACCAGCCGACCCAGGCTGTCCACCTCAAGCGCGCGCGCGTCCTGCAGCGAACTGGCGTACCCGCCGTCGGCAATCAGCGTGTTGCCGTCTGGCAGGCGCTCGACACCGAGCGAGTTGACCGGCACCGAGGCTGACACGAACGACAGACCGCCAGCGACGGCGACCAGGAGAATGGACGGCCATATCCGGTGGTGATTCGAGAGCGCGTGCTTCATTCTGAGCGGGAAAGCCATCTACAATCGTAATGTCCGGATGCCCCGGCGTCAAGCGCGCGGCTTGCCCCCGAGTCCCGATATGGAAAGTCACGAAAACACGCACTGTCCGACAGGGGCCGCTGAGGCCAGGCCGGATGAAACGAAGCCGATTCTCTCCGCACCCATCCGTTTCGTTTCGTGGCGTCTATGTCGGTTTCAGGGCTTGCCCAGGAACCGAGCTGGTATCAATCGCAGAAACCTGCGAGCGCACAGAGACAGGTGAAGGCCCGGAGTTCGCTCTAGTCCTTGGTGCTTTTATCTGGGATTTCGGGGACGGCGGCTCGCCGCCGGGGACTCAGCACGCCGGCGCGCAGACGACCAGAGCGGTCGTGGCCGACTGAGCAACCAGCGCTCGTGCATTCACCCGGGGGGCCTCGTCCCCGGGTTCCTTTACGGCGCCGGTCAGGGACGCCAAAAGCGCGGGCGTCGGACCCTCGGGACAGTCTTCCGGCTACTTCTTCTGTTCGAGCGCCTGTTTGGCCTTGGTGAAGGAAGGGTCGAGTTTGAGGACTTGCTGCCAGCGGGCGCGGGCCTCCGCGACCTTGCCTTCGTAGTAGTCGCAAAGCCCGATGTTGTACATGGCCAGCGCGTCCATCGGCTGCAGCTTGAGCGCGCCTTCGTAGTAGTAGCGGGCCTTGGCAAAGTCCCGGCGCAACAGGGCGATGTTGCCGAGGTTGTTCCAGGCCTTGAGTTCGTACGGGGCCCGTTCGAGCATCGTCTCGAAATAGACCGCGGCCGAATCAAGCCGGCCGGCGTAGGCGAACACGTTGCCCAATATGCCGAAGACATCGGGGTCGGACGGATGGAGCCGGATCGCGGCTCGGGCCGCACGCTCGGCTTCGGCAAACTCGCCATGAGCTGCGAGCAGGTCCGCTTCGAACGAGAGAATGTTGGTCGCTGAGTCGAGCTTGAGAGCCTCCCGCAATTCGGCCACCGCCTCAGCATCCCTGCCCTGTTCGTGCAGGCCGATCGCGGCGTCGATGTGTTTCTGCCCCGGGCTTCCCTGCCGGCCTGCTCCGGCAAGATTGGCGTTGAAGAACAGGAACGCGGCGACGGCGATGGCAAGCGCGACTCCGCGCCCCCGCATCGGTCTGATGAGGCCGATGAGTCCCATTCCTCCGAGGATTGCGAGAAACGGGACAATCGACGTCCGGTAGCGGCTGCAGACGAAGAAGACGATGAACGAGAGCGAGTACGCCCCGACGAAGAGGTAAACCGGCAGGAACCGACGCCACTCCCGTCGCCAGAGCCAGACACCGGCCAAAGCCAGCGGCAGGAGTATCCCGAACGGAAACTTGAGGAACTTGGAGGTGAAGAACAGGTAGTTGATGAATGAGTAGTGCTTGACCGTGTACAGGTCGCGGTCGTTAATGGCTTCGCGACCCGCGAACCAGATGAAGGTCTTGCGCGCAAGCAGCCCGAGCGCCTTGCCCGGTTGTCTGCGCCAGAACTCAAGTCCCTTGCCGAGCCAGTACCGGTCGATCTCCGCGCCCTTGAGCGACCGGCCCGCGGCCTCTTCGGCCAGCCGCTTGACGTCGTCGTAGCCGCCCCACCAACTGCCGCGCGTCCCCGGCACAATCGCGGTCACGCCGTCTGACTCCGCGGAGTTGCCGATGTAGAAGTTCGTACCGGCCTGCCACGCAATCGGCACGAACTGCCCGCTCACGACATAGTTGCGAATCGTGA
>CAYOCZ010000610.1:0-1987 GCA_964402475.1 uncultured bacterium
GCTGCGACACGCCGGGCGACGCCTGGGACGTGGCAACAATGGGTAACTATGCCTTTGTCGCCGATGGGGACTCGGGACTGCGCGTCATCTCGGTGGCCGACCCGGCCCATCCGACTGAGGTCGGTCACGCCGATACTCCAGGTCGAGCAGGAGCCGTGGCGGTATCCGGCAATTATGCGTACGTCGCCGATATGTCGGCGGGTTTGCGGGTCATCTCGGTTGCCGACCCAACTCATCCGACAGAGGTTGGATACTACGAAACGCCGGGCCTCGCCGGCAGCGTGGCCGCTAATGGCAACTACGCTTACGTGGCAGACGTGGACTCCGGCTTGTGGGTTATCTCTGTCTCCGACCCGACGCATCCGACAGAGGTCGGGCGCTGCAGTCTGCCGGGATTTGCCATCTCCATCGCGGTTGCCGGACATCTCGTCTACGTCGCCGACTATTACCGCGGATTACGTGTGATCTCGGTGGCCGACCCGGCCAACCCAGTGGAGGTCGGGCACAACGATTCGCTCGGCTTTGCCTGTGTGACTGTAAACGGTGACTATGCCTATGTCAGCAGCGACGAAGACGGGCTATTCGTCGTCTCGGTAGCCGACTCGGCACATCCGGTTGAAGTCGGGTGGTGCAATACGCACGAGTGGGTCAGTGGCGTGGCGTTCGACGACTACGCCTATGCAATCGGGTCTTCTAGACTTTATGTGATTTCCGTGTCCGACCCAACTAACCCGGATACGGTCGGTCACTACAGGCCGTTTTGGGCCGCCCACAGCGTGGCGGCGGGCGCAGGTTACGTCTACGTCACGAGCGATTCTGGGTTAGCAGTATGCCAGTTCTACGGCGGGGGTGTCGAGGAAGCGACGAACACCGAACTGCGAGCCGCGAAGTGCGAGCCAACGGTCGTGCGAGGCGTGCTGTTCCTCGGCGCGGGACATAACCCGATTCCGCCCGGGGAATCGGGATTGTGTCCCAAGCCGGTCCTCCTCGACGTCGCCGGCCGCAAAGTGCTCGACCTGCATTCCGGCGCGAACGATGTGAGTGTGCTCGCGCCCGGAGTGTATTTCGTCAGCGAACGGCCGGGCAGTGTCCGCAAGGTGATTGTCGCCAATTAGGGGGTCACGACATGTCGCAGATCAGATGCAGAACAGCCAATCAGAGCCGCGTCTGTGCAGGCCTGGCGGCGCTCTTGCTGCTGTCCGCCTCGGGCTGCCGGTTGTTCTTTCCCCCGTTCAGGAGAAACCCGAAGTTGCGGCTGCTGCGAAGCGAGCACATGGGGAGCGGTTCCTCGTTATCTCATCCGGTCGTAAGTCCGGATGGGGCGCAGGTGTACTACCTTAGCTCGGGTCATCCTACGAACATCGGGTACTTTCTCGGCAACCTCTGGAGGACAGGGTTCAACGACACGGGTGCGGTTCAAGTTTCCCCCGACACCTTCGGCTCGATGGCGATTTCGCCCGACGGCCGACTCATGGTTCTGGGGACGTATAGCTACGGCCCCAGTCGTAAGCTGGTGACCATTGACTTGGGAACAGCCGCGGTTGAGACCATTCCTTCCGCAGAAGATATAGCTGCCTGGGACGTGGAGTTCAGCAGGACCGTTGCCGGCAGAGTCTATTACTCCAACTCAAGGACCGGACTCCACCGGATAGACGTTGACGGGAACAACGAGGTCCTGGTGGACTCGACCGTCAAGGACTATTTCGACCTTACCCCTTCCGACTCCGTTATTCGAGGCGCGTTCACCAAGCCAAAGGTCGACCCCGGTGGCAGGTACGTCGCCTGTATGCTGTCGTCCACCGACCCGAACATCGCCCTGATCGACCTGACTACCGGAGATACGACCTTGATCAGGGCGAATCCGTACAAGACGGCCGACATGGAGTTTCCGTATTGGACCCCGGACGGGCAGTCGCTTGTCTTCGGTGCGGCCGAGTGGCGCGGGGAGCCGCATGGGACGAACCCGGCAGAGCTGTGGGTCTTTGAT
>CAYOCZ010000611.1:0-1985 GCA_964402475.1 uncultured bacterium
CCGGCGGCCCGGAAAGCACTGCAGCATCGCTAGCCCGTGGCAGAATCAACGGAACTGCTCTTCCGTGGATCCGGCCTGGGCCAGCCACCGGAACAAACGCTGCCCGGCAGCGCCGGCGGACGGCCGTCGCAGCGCGACGTCCTGCTTGCCGGGCGCCTGGCCGACCAGCATCCGGCGGGGCGGATCGAATCGTCCGAGCACGGCGCTGACTCCATGGGGCAGTCCGCACTTGCGACAGCGGCGCATCCTGCGGGCGAGTTGTCCGTGGTCGGGCGGCACTAGCGGCGCCTGAGCTTCCTCTTCCGCGCGGCCTTCCACTCGTCGTCGTCTATCTGCTGCCGCACCTGGCGAATCCGGTCGCGGAGCTTCGCGGCCCTCTCGAACTCGAGCAGTGCCGCGGCCTGTTCCATCTCCCGCTGCAGCCTAGCCAGCATCGCAACCTTGTCCTCTTCCCCGTTCGTCATTCGCCCTTCGTCATTCGTCGTTTCGTCCGTCGCCTTCGCATCGGCGACAGACGTTGTCAATCTCACCTGGTCGATTGACTTCTGAATCGAGCGCGGCTCGATGCCATGCGCCGCATTGTACTCGATTTGCTTCTGCCGCCGTCGGTCGATCTCCTTGAGCGCGTTACGGATGGAGCGCGTCACGACGTCGGCGTAGAGAATCACCTCGCCGCTGAGATTGCGTGCCGCCCGTCCCGAGGTCTGGATAATTGACCGCTCGTCGCGCAGGAAGCCTTCCTTGTCCGCGTCGAGAATCACGACCAGCGACACCTCGGGCAGGTCCAGCCCCTCGCGCAGCAGGTTGATTCCAACCAGCACGTCGAACTCGCCCAACCGTAACTGCCTCAGGATTTCCACCCGCTCAATGGCTCCGATTTCGGAGTGAAGATACCGCACCTTCAGCCCCATCTCGGTCAGGTACTCGGCGAGGTCCTCGGCCATCCGCTTGGTCAGGGTCGTAACGAGCACCCGCTCCTTCTGCTTGACCCGGTTCCTGACCTCGGCAATCAGGTCGTCGACCTGCCCTTTGGTCGGCCGGATGGACATCATCGGGTCAACGAGCCCGGTTGGCCGGACGATCAACTCCGCGACCCGTCCCTGGCTCACCGTTGACTCGTACGGGCCGGGCGTTGCCGAGGTGAACACCGCCTGGTGCACCAGCACGCTGAACTCGTCGAACCGCAGCGGCCGGTTGTCCAGGCACGACGGCAGCCTGAACCCGTAGTCAACCAGCGTCTGCTTGCGCGCCCGGTCGCCGTTGTACATGCCCTGTACTTGCGGCACGGTCGCGTGCGACTCATCCATCACTATCAGGTAGTCGGCCGGGAAGTAGTCGAGCAACGTGTACGGCCGCTCTCCCGCCTTCTTGCCCAGCAGGTGGCGCGAGTAGTTCTCGATACCCGGGCAGTACCCGAACTCGCGCATCATCTCCAGGTCGAACTTGGTGCGGGTCCTGAGCCGCTGGGCTTCGAGCAACTTGCCTTGCGACTCCAGCTCGGACACGCGTGCGACCAGTTCCTGCTCAATCGTCACCTCGGCCCCGGCGATCTGCTGCTCGGTCGTGATGAACTGCTTGGCCGGGTACATCACCATGCGCGGCTTCCGGTCAATCATGTCCCCGGAAACGATGTCGAATACCGTGAGCCGGCCGATCTGGCCGCCGTCGAACTCAACCCGCACTCCGTAGTCGCGGTGCGACGGATGGACGTCGACCACATCGCCCCTCACCCGGAACGTCGACCGCTTCAACTCAACGTCGTTCCGTGTGTACTGCAGCTTCACCAGTTCCTCGAGGAAGTGCTCCCGGTCCATGTCCTTGCCGATTTCCACCGGCAGAATCGAATTCCGGAACTCCCACGGCTCGCCGAGGTTGTAGATGCACGAAACCGACGCCACGACCACCACGTCCCGCCGCTCGACCAGTGCCGACGTGGCCCGCAGCCGCAGCCGCTCGATCTCCTCGTTGATTGAGGCGTCCTTCTC
>CAYOCZ010000612.1:0-1985 GCA_964402475.1 uncultured bacterium
CACCCACGTTGTCGGTAGAGCGCAGATGACCGGCTTGTGCGTGAAGGCGGCGCGGGACCGGAGAACCTGTAGTCCCCCGCGCCTGGTTACACAAAGGCTAAGCCGCGATCCCTCCGTTATAGGCGTACAGGGTCACGAGGCCTTCGGACTTCTTGACTCCCCAGTCGTAGCACATCAACTGGCGGAACTTCATTCCGAAGGTCGTCTCGCTCGACAGCTTGTCCGTCTTGTTCATCTGGGCCAGGTAAGCGATGGCATCCAGGTTGCCCGCCTGGATGTATGTGCCCGTCGCCTCGTCAGCGGCCGTGGTCTTGAGCAGAGGCGAGACGTAGATGGTCAACCCATCGATCTCACCCAGGCGGCCGGTCCTCATGACGGACTTGTCGTCGCCCATCAGGTGGGCGCCCTTCAGCTCGGAGTTCACGAGCAGGTACCGCATCCACTCGGGGATGCAGACCCACAGCTTCTTGCCGCGGGCGGCATTCTGCTCACCGAGCACCGCACGGATGCGGGTCAGGACGTTGGTCGCATTGGCACTGGTGACGGCCACCGGCGCTCCTGCAGCTCCCATGTCGTACGATGCCGACTTGGCACCGGCCGTGGCGCCCTTGTTGGCCGCGTGCGCCCTGGTGTAGATGTCCGCGAAGAACTCAGTCTCAATGTCTTCGGACATCTGGTTCACCGCCGCATCGACGTACTTGGACGAAATGTCCATGTGGCTCTGCGCCATGTCGATGTCGTCGACGAGCGTGTTGGAGTACCGCGCACGGTCCATCGTCAGCTCGGTCGGTGCAACCGTCGGCGTATCCACGTCGAGGGTCTGCCCCTTGGTGTACGGGTGCGTTACGAACGTGGGAACGTTCGGGATGGTGATCTTGTCACCAGCCGATGCAAGCTTGTCGAGAAACTTGCCGGTCGTGATACGGGGCAGTAGCGTGGTCGCCCAGTATTCGACGTTGAATTCATCAGCGAAGAGCTCCGGAATCAGTCCGGCGGCCTTCAGGCTCGGGTACCCAACTGCAGCTGCAACAGTCATCGTCTACCTCGTTTCCGCAAAGAGCGGACCCAAGGCGCTACTTGGCGTCTTCCACCAGTTGCCCATTGAGTTCCGCCTCTCGATATTTACTGAGTTTGTCGCGGAGCTCTTGCGGGGCACCAGGTTGAGCAGCTTCCAGACGCAGCCTCTTGTAGTCGGAACGTTTCAATGGCTCTGACTTCTTCGGCGGCGCTGATGCTTTTCCTACCTGCGGCCCTGCTTGCTCCTCGATCGTTGGTCTGGGCGGATCTGTTGGAGCAGCGGCCGGTGTCCTCGTCGGAACGGTTACAGGAGGTGCGGCAGGCGGCTTTGTTGCCTTGGTCGCCTGGTAGTGTTTGAACACTTTAGCCGTGGTCTGGATCCCTCCAGAGCGGCCAAGGTAGTCACCGTAGGTCTCGTCGCTGATGGCGGGGTTGATCGGCGTGTTGAGATGCTCAACCCACCCCGGATCATTGCCGGTAACGCCCAACTCGGGCGAACCGTTTGCGGCGAGAAAGCCCGGCGCCAGCATCTCGACCTGGGAGTAGTACCCCTGGGCTTCGATCCTGAGCATGCGGTCACCTGCCTGTGTGTTCGTTTCCTGTACAGGAGTTTCCGGGACGAGCGCAGGCATCATGGCCTGTACCAGTCCGGCGAGAAGCGGCATGTTCGCCCGCAGCTCGTCATCTTCGTACTGGTCGCGCAGCTCTTTCGGAAGCTTCTCAAGAAGCTGTTCCGTCGTGGACTTCGAGGCGGCCGGAGTCTCCATCGGCGGGGGCCCTTTCGAGGGCACCGCCCGTAACCTTTCCAACGATTCCGTAAGGACTTGGAGTTGAGCCCGAAGCGTGCCGTTCTCAGCTTTCAGGTTCGCGAGGTCCACCCCGCGCTTCCCGTCGGCGTCGTTCAACTTCCTCTGCAGCTCTTCAACGCGCGCTTTGAGTGTGTTCCTCTCGGCCGTTACCTGCCCGAC
>CAYOCZ010000613.1:0-1984 GCA_964402475.1 uncultured bacterium
ACTTGGGCCAACACTATCCCATCAAACTACCCACACAAACACGCGATGAGCCATAAAGTGTAACCCATGTCCCGTTCGCGCCTCCCCCCTGCGGGGGTGTCATTTCCAGGTAGTAGAGAGTAGTGAATTCAGAATTCAGGACTTACAGGGAAGAGCGACACGACGCGCTTGATAAGAATCCTTATCATGCGCACGATTGTCCCGAGGCGTGGAGCGGCCCAGGGACCGGGACGACTGCGACAGGGAACGAGGCAGGCGGCTGCGCGAGCGCAGCCGCAATGCGGCATGACGCAGTCCGTGCTGCAGGCCGTCCGGACCGACGTCTTCAACATACCGGCTCCGGTCGCGCCGTAACGACTCGGTCTGCGAAGCGGGCGGGGTTCTGCTGCCGGACCCCGCCCGCAGCTTTGTGTGGTCGGGGAGTGGCGGCAATGGCTTGACTTTTTCGGCTTCGGGGCAACAATAGAGTGGTGGTGAGTGCTGTAATCCGGCTGACAGCTCTGGGCGCGGCGCTGTGCCTTTTCGCCGGCTGTGTGGGAGCGGGTCGGGTCGAACCCGCGAGTTCACTCGAGCAGCTTGAGCCGGAGCAGACCGTCGAACTCGGGTCCTCGGCTGCCGGCATCTGCCAGGATGGCGAGATGCTGCTGGTGCTGGAGAACTCGGGCACGCGGGTCGTAAGGTACGGCTTTGGCGACACGGCTTCGGGGACAGTCCCCGTGCGGGGACAGTCCCCATTCGCGTTGGTGATACTTGATACACTGCCACTGGCCGAGCGCGTGACCGCTCCCGCCGGCGTCGCCGCGGACCGGTTCTACATCTACATCTACGATGACCACAGACTGTACCGGATGTCTAAGGACAGGCTTAACCTGCAGCCGTGGCTGGGCAACGCGCGGGTTGTCGGCCTGGCAGGTTTCGAGCCCGGGATAATGCTGGTGAGCGATGCTGACCGTAACGCAATCTGGTACAAGGGTCTGTTCGGCGAGAGTCGGCTATTCATGAGCTCCGCTGAGGTAGCCCGGCCCGGCGCGATGGTCGCCTTGAAGGACGGGAACTTCGCGGTCGTGAGCTCCGCCTCGAGGCTGCTTCTCTTCTTCAACCGCAGCGGCGTCGTGACGCGGTCGATTTCGCTCCCTGCGGCCTGCGACCTGCTCGTGGCCAACGAACAAGGCACGCTCTGCATGGGAGTGCGCGGGAAGCCGCAGGTGTGGGTGTTGAGGGCCGGCAAGATGACAGGCTACAGCCTGCCGGACTCGGTCAGCCCGCTTTCGTTCGCGGCTGTCGGCGGCAGTCTCGCGGTCCTCGACGCCGGGACGAAGCTCCGCATATTCAGGATTGGCGATTGACGATTTGCGATTAGCGATTGGCAGAATAGCCCGCTGAACTTGAGGCGTTCGTTCGCTGCCCTGCTCTTGCTCGTCTCGGTCGCCCTCACCGAGCCCATCGGCGTTCCGTGCCAGACACTGTTTGTCAGCGACGGCGTCAGCACCGTCTACCGGGTTGGTCCCGGTCTTGGGGACAGTCCCCATGCGGGAACAGCCACCTCCGGATTCCTGGTGCCGGGTACGGACACCGTCTACGTCTCCGGCGTGCGGCTTGACTCCTCCGACTACACATTTGACTACAACACCGGCTCGATAGTCTTCTGGCGCAGGCCGGAGAAGTGGGTCCCGGTCCGGGTCGTCTACCGGTGCGTCAGGCTTCCGGGCATGCCGAGGGAGTACCGGCGGCATGAGTTACCAGTTTCCGGTGACCAGTTGCCGGTGTCAGAGTCGGCGGCTGTGCGAGTTGCTGAAATCCCGACGAGCGCAGCAGACACCACCGGACTTGATCTGTCAGGCAGCAAGACCTTGGGCGTCAGCTTCGGGGGAGAGAACGCGGGGATTGACCAGGCGACGCGGGTCGCGATTACGGGCAGCGTGGAGGGGATTGTGGTTGAGGCGGAGTTGTCGGACCAGAGCTCGCCGATTCCGGCGGAGGGAAC
>CAYOCZ010000614.1:0-1982 GCA_964402475.1 uncultured bacterium
ATCGAGGGATAGAGGGATCGAGTGGTTGAGTCCGAAACTGGTAACTGGATACTGGAACCTGGTCACTCGCGGCCGATGGCCGCGTCAATCTACAATGCCTCTGGGTTGGATGTCCCGGAGCTTCCCGAAATCGGGTGCCTGTCCCAGTTCCTTCTGAATGCCTATTGACGCGCTTCTGGGCCTAATTCGTATTGTGTCCCCGTTTCGCCCTGTGTCGTCGGTACTTCCGGGTCTCCAGACTCAGAAGCCCACCTGCCTCCATCGTGGTGGACGGGAGAGATGCACCTGCAGGGCACCTTCGTATTCGCGCTTCGTGGGGCATGTCAGGTCATCGTTACCTCTGCCACGAAGCTTCTCCACCATTAGCCTCAGCATGTCGTAGCCGAAGTCATGGAAGTATGTAGTGCATCCTGATTCAATCCAGCGGATGAGCAATCCCGTGTTGCGCGGTTCATTCTTGAAGTGCTTGACACACCAGCCCTCGAACTTCTCGGCGGCCTCAGCCGCGATCTCATCGAGGCGTTTGTCTTCTTCGGAGGAGCCAGTGGGCATTGTCTTCGCAGAAGTCGATACAAATGCGAGCGCCGCCGCAAAGTCGCCAGCGTCGTGCCAGTCGGTACCTGTGTCGTTCACTTTCAGCCCAGCCTTCTTCAGCCTGCGAATCAAGTCCTGTCTCGACGCAAGGTCGCCAGTGAAACGCGGGATGTGCCTGCCGCCAACATCACTGATGGGCCGTGTCTCCCCAAGACGTGCGATAACAGTCTTGGTGAGCTTCCACTGCATCGCCATGCCCAGCTCATAGACTACGTTGAGCCGTGGCTGCGGAGTCGGTTCGCGGTCGTGAATCGGGTCCGTTGGCACCTGCAATTCCTTTCGTAGGTGCCCGATGTCGTCTGGAGTGAGAAGGCAGAGAACAGCGTCGGCGCTTGTTAGCCGTTTGGATACAGCGCGCTCAATGTCTGGATTGGGTTCCTGCTCTGCGTCCAGTACGTGAGGCCATTCTATTGGGGCGAGGCCTAGTGCGCGCAGGAAGGCAAACATCGCCGTTCGTGCCTTTTCGTTACGACCATAGATCACGAACAGGTTGCGGTGCGCCTCGTTATTGGGTATGACCGGCTCAGACGCCTGACCCGTGGCTGGAACGGATGGCTGTGAACCTGCGGACTCAGCCGCAAGTATGTCCTCAAGGGCCAGCCGCAGAAACGGGCCGAACGTCGCGTTGAACTTCAGAAGGTTGGTAGATGGGTGAGGGTCCCCGAAGAGCGTGAGCATAAGGCTCATTCCACCGTCGGTCTGTTCTACGCAAGACGCGTAAAGGTCGAAGGCCAGCGATTTCGAGTCGTCCTCCGTGTCAGGCATGGTCCAGTCGGCCGGAATGAACTGACCCTCTGACTCAGGCCAACTGGTCCACTTGGAACGCGCGGCGTTGAGCCTCAAGAACTCGCGGTTGGACTGCGACTCTCTTTCGAGGTAACTGTAGAGCTGTTTCACCAATCCCCTAAAGGCCGCGGGCTCGCTGCTGAGGATTTGGTTCAGCGCGAAACTCAGTCGTTCAGCAGAAAGTGGCATTCAGCTTACTCCTTACGCCTGCACGAATCGCCGGTGCCCACGGGCCGGGTAATTCCGGGGTTATGATAAACAATTCTACTCCCGTCAAGGCTGGGCGGGGTTCGGGTTCCACCATTAGGCGAAGCGTACCAATTCGAGCCGGCATGTCAAGGCGGTGGGGCGTCGTCGGGCAGCGGAGGACAGAAGTCCGGGTCGGGTTCGTAGTGCGTCTCAGACTCGATCTGAGCCTCAACCTCGCTGAGGTCCTGCTTCAGCTTCCGCAGATAGTCGTCAGGCAACATGACCGGCTGCCAGCGGTCCTTTTGAGCCATCGCGCGATTCCAGAACTCGGGGGCACGGGTGTCAAATGAAGGAACGACTGTCAGTGCTTCTCCAGGAACTCCTTGATGGCGGAGGCGGGGATGGTGTTATGA
>CAYOCZ010000615.1:0-1978 GCA_964402475.1 uncultured bacterium
GTCGGGCTGGCATGACGAGGAGACCGCGCCGCTTGAGGGCAAGACGGCCCTGGCAAACGCCATCAGGTGCATCCGAGACAATCTCTGCAATGACACCCAGGCCCGGATCATCGACGTTCGCTGGTCGGGCAAGGTCCAAGTCGCCCAGACCGAGACGCGGACGGTGATCGAGGACAAGGGCGACGAGTGAGCCCGGCCGAAGACAGTCAGAAAGGAACACGTCATGGAACACAACGAGTCACACAGTTGGGAGATCGGAGACGAGACGCTACTGGTGCATCAGCGGGACGGCGACGGACGAATCGCAGTGCTGTCTGCCAGCCCGTACGACGCCTTCGCCATCGGCATGAGCCTGAATGCTGCCGAGAAGTTCTACATGGCATTCGGCAAGGTGCTAAGGCTCGCGCAGATAAAGGCTGAGGCGGTGGCCAGTGAGTGACGCGCCTCCTGTTGGGTTGTACCCAGACATCCCCGAAGCCAAGTACCGGGCCTGGCCCTACCCGAGCCAGTCGCAGCTGTCGTGGTTCCGAGACCCGGACCTGTGCGAACTGGACATCCAGTATCGACTGGAACACCCGACAGAGCAGACCGACGCTATGCAGCTCGGGCACTGGATCGAGGCGGCTGTGGACGGCCTGCCGTTCGGCCGAGAGGTGCAGAAGCTCCCGCCGGAGATCAAGGCCCGCCGCGGTGCCGCGTGGCAGGAGTTCTCCGCCGCCAACCCCGGGATCGAGTGGCTGCCGACCAGCGAGTATGCCAAGCACGGCGAGCGTGTGGACTTGGCCGAAGCGTGCGCGGCGTCCGTGAAGGCAAATCCGATGGCGTCGGCCCTGCTGGCGGGCGCCGAGAGGCAAGTCTCGTTCGTGTGGGACGCGGAGTTCATCGGCGCGACTGGTGAAAACGTCAAGCACCGCGTCAAGGGACGGCTGGACTACCTCAAGGAGAACGTAGACTTGATCTCCGACCTAAAGAGCAGCTCTTGGGGTGGGCAACGGTCGGTCGGGGCGCAGGCGTGGGGTTCTGCGTGGGATATCCAGTCGGCCTTGTATACCGACGCGATCAGCAGCCTTCGCGGGAAGTCCTTCGGGTTCTGCTTCATCGTCGTCAGGACTTCGCCGCCCTTTCCCGTCTCAATCTACAACGGGCACAACACTGCCGAGGAAGCCGGGCGCATGCTGTCCATCGGTCGGAGTTGGTATCAGCGAGCCCTGGAACAATTGGCCGCCTGCCGAGAAACAGGGCGGTGGCGGTCGTTCGTGGAGCCCTTTAACTTCAGCGACCCGGAATCAGTTCTTGATTTCCAATACCCGCCATGGGCGGGCTAGATCGGAGCCGGCCATGACCGAAGCAGATGTTGGCGAGCGCGGCATTACGCTACGGACAAGTACAGACGTGTTGACGTTGGCGACGGAGATCGTCAAGAGCGGCATGTGCCCAAAGGCATACGCTGGCAAGCCGAAAGAAGCGATGATTGCCATGTTGGCGGGTCGGGCGGTAGGCCTGGAGCCACTGCAAGCCCTGGCCGGGATCGCGGTGATTGGCGGGCGGCCCTCTATGTTCGGGGACGCGAGGGCCGCTGTGGTGCTGGGCAGCGGGCTTGTTGGCGAGATTGATGAGTGGTTCGAGTTGGACGGCAAGCGGGTAGAGCCGCAATACGCAAAGCTGGCGGATTACCCGGACGGCCTGACGGCCTGCTGGCGAGCCAAGCGCAAGGACCAGTCGGAGCCAACGCCAGTGGTTCGGTTCAGCGTGGGGGACGCCAAGGTGGCCCGCCTGTGGGCCAAGACCGGCCCGTGGACGGACTACCCGACTCGGATGTTGCACATGCGGGCGAGAGCTTGGGGCGAGCGGGATCACTTCGCCGACGCCCTGCACGGCATACAGCAAGTCGAAGAAGTCCAGGACATCGAGCGGCCGAAGCCGAAGTGGGAGCAGGCCATCGAGGGCGAGATCGTGCCGGCACCCGTGCAGGCCGGCC